>DATHPY010000196.1:0-5508 GCA_035483315.1 Puia sp.
ATTTTTCCGCGATCGTTTTCATATATATCTGTTCAATATCTTCAGCGGCTGAATTTGTTAATTGTTTTAGTCCGGTGTTCTCAAAAAAAACAATCAGCAATAAATGATTTTTGGCAATTGATTTTATAAATGGCAGTTGTCTTTGCATCGCGCTCATTGATTCAAAATTGGTAAACAATATAATGAGGCTTCTTTGTGTGATGCGCAAACGCACGAGTGCAAATAATTTTTCATAGTCAGCTTCGGGAAAAGTTGTTTGCTGATTGTAAAGCATTTCAAGTATGCTGCTCATTTGTTTTGCTTTTCTGTCTGCCCGCAAAAAAGTATTTATTCGGTCGGAAAAAGTTATCAGCCCGGCTCTGTCTTGTTTTATGAGCGCGACACTTGATAACATTAATGAAGCGTTGATCGAATAATTAAGTAACGTCATTCCATCAAAAGGCATTTTCATTACACGCCCTTTGTCAATAACACAATATACCTGCTGACTTTTTTCGTCAATATAATTATTCACCATTAACTGCGCTTTGCGTGCAGTTGCTTTCCAGTTAATATTTCGGATATCATCGCCAAGTACATATTCTTTGATCTGCTCAAACTCAAGACTGTGCCCCACCTTACGCATTTTTTTACTGCCGGCTTCTGCTACATTGCTGGAATGCGCAAGCAATTCGTATTTCTTCATCAACAAATAAGATGGCAAAACCTTTACCATTGTTTCTGCTTCAAAAATTTTCCGCCGCACAATTAATTTTATAGGGCTTTTGATAAATGTGTTGACGTTATGAAAAATATACTCACCCCTTTCCGTTGGTTGTAATTGATAATTTAATATTTGCTTTTCGCCGGGTTTCAACAGAGTCTTTAATGAAAAATTTCTTAATTGAAATTGCTGGGGTAATTCATCAATAATTTTTATATCAACAGCAAATGAATAATTGTTTGTAATATTTATATTCACATTATTTTTATCACCATTGCTGAAACGTTCCCGCAATATGCGTTCTAAAAAAACCGGGGGATTTCTAAAAAATAAAATAAGATAATCAATCAGTGTAAAAAAAACTAACGCAGCAAAACCAATTTTTCCAATATTAAAAACAAATGCAAGTCCATAAGAAATTACGAATAAAGCAATGATCACAACCAGCGACAGGTAAAACCTGCGACTGAAGAAAAGTGATGTGTAGAAACGTTTCAGCATGGTTGGTCGTTGACAGTCGACGGTCACAGTTTATCTCGGTACTTCTATTGACTGAATTATTTCATTAATAACCTGGTCGGGCGTGAAGCCTTCCATTTCTTTTTCCGGCGATAACTCAAGCCTGTGGCGTAACACAGCCGGTATTACATAAATAATATCGTCGGGAATTACAAAGTCACGGCCACGCATAGCCGCAATTGCTTTTGATGCATTTAATATTCCGATTGATGCGCGCGGCGATGCGCCAAGATAAATGGATTTATTGTTTCGCGTTGTTGAAACCACCGTTGTAATAAAGTAAATTAATTTTTCTTCTACATGAATATTTCTGACCTGTATTCTTAACGAATCAATAAGTTCTGTTGATAATACTGGCTGAACCTGGTCAACCATATTTTGCAAATTCATGGAGTGATGATGCGTTACAATTTTTACTTCTTCTTCGAGCGTCGGATAACCAACATTTATTTTAAAAAGAAAACGATCGAGTTGCGCTTCCGGCAAACGATAAGTTCCTTCCTGCTCAACCGGGTTTTGCGTTGCAACAACCATAAAAGGCGCGCGCAACTGAAAAGTTTGTCCGTCAACAGTTATTTGTCTTTCTTCCATCACTTCAAATAAAGCGGCCTGTGTTTTTGCAGGAGCGCGGTTTATTTCATCAATCAAAACTATATTGCTGAAAACCGGTCCTGGTTTAAATTGAAAACTACTTTGCGCAGGATTGAAAATTGATGTGCCAATAACATCACTCGGCATCAGATCGGGAGTAAATTGAATGCGCGAAAAATTTACCGAAATTGTTTTGCTCAGCAACTTTGCCGTTAATGTTTTTGCAACTCCGGGGACACCTTCAATCAAAATATGTCCGTCGGCTAAAATGCCTGCAAGCAAAAGTTCTACCATTTGTTCCTGCCCTACTATCACTTTGCCGATTTCGGTTTTAAGACGATCAACACTTTGTTGTAACTGACTCAGGTTTGTTCTTTGCTCAAATAAATTTTCTTCCATAGTTATGTTTGTTTATAAAATTGTTCGATCTCTTTATTAAATGATATTAAGTCTTCGTCGGAAATTAATTGCTGTTGTTGTATTGATTTGATATGTTCTACAATATTTGAAACCGACTCTTTATTATAACCGCTTTTGTACGAAAGCCTGTCAGTAAATTCCTGGTCGAGAAATGAAGTTTGCAAATTATATTTTGTACGCACGTGTCCTAAAAAATGAGCCGACATTTTATTAGCAAGATTTAAATTATCACGCCGCTGATAATATAATCTGCCAATTGTCCTCACAAAATCCAGAGAAGTATTTCGCAAAGGTGCAATGACTGGTATTATGCGCTGTTTTCTTTTTGATTCAAATAAATAAATCAGCAAAAAAAGCAACAGCAGCAACCAAAATGCCCATTTAAAAGATAGGTTGCTCAATAAAAATTTTAATGAAGAAAAATTGCTGTAATTCGGATAGCGGAAATAATCATCCCATTTTATTTCAGTGATAGATTTTGGCAAATAAGAAAATGCAATGTCATAGTAAGATTTATTATCCTTGTACAACAGGAAAAAATTTGTAAACGTCATTGGCGCCAAATGAAGAAAAATAGCTCCGCCACCTTTGTAAGTGAACTTAATAAAATTAGGTTGCCCTCCTTCGTTAGTTCCTAAAATACTTGCATAATCAGAATCCAGCGAACTGATATAAGAGTCGTAGGAATTACCAGGATATTCAAATGCAATCCTGGAATAGTCTATCGGGTTTTTTATTTGTACTCTTAAAGTGTCTTTGAAAGAGAGCATTTCGCCCGCAACAGATGTTTTTTTATTTATGCTTTTCAGCAGTGAATCGCTGATATAAAATGTGGAAATAAAAATATAGTTGCCATCTCCAACAAAACTCATCATTGCGCTTATTTCATATTCGTTCGGAATAACCTGCGGAGAAATGATGACGTATGCTTTTTTTGATTTTGAAGAAGACTCTTCCGTTGTTGAATATGCGGCAGGGTAAAACTCAACATTTCTTGCAGGGGAAGTTTTATTGATGGTAATTTTCGCGTACGGAAACATGTACTGCATATTCTCATAGGCGTAATAAGCGCCATAAGGAATTTTATCTTTTCTCCAAAGCGTTACGCGCCGGTTTAATTTTTTTTTATTGTCGAAATTGCAACCCGCGAATGACGTGAGCGCCAATATCAGCAAAAGGAATTTATATAGTGATAGCTTCTTCAATTATTTATTTCTGAATAAAACCGGTTAAAATTTTGTTGAACAATGTCTGCCTGTTGTTCTGTAAGTTTAAAATCGCCAAACCACACATATTCATAAACGTTAGTAAGCTGTTGAAAATCTTTTCCGAATGCGGTAGTTTTTAGTTGAGACGCATAATAATGGTTTGTGGCCTGCGCATGAAAACGAATCCATTCTTTTTCATCCAATAATTTCAACGCTTTGAGGTGCATATACCTTACGGCAAGACGGTAATTTTTTGCCAGCAAAGTTTCCCTTATTTTTTCATCTATATTTTCCGGTATTTCATCATCGCTTTCATTTTTTTGGGCAGCAGCAGTCTTTTTAGGTTTTGAATAGAAGAGGTACAATTTATTATCAACAATAATTTTGTAAAAAGCAAACAACAAAACTCCTATCAGTAATGTGTAAACAAAAATCTGTGCTATTTTGCCGGTGAGTACATTCCAAAAGCTATTGCCCGGGGTACTCCTGCTCAAAGGTTCTTTTGCCAAATAAGCAGCGTCGTTTGCATATTCAAAATCTTTGCTTCTTTTTAAATTTTCCACTACGGAATCCGGCACCGCACGCATCACTATCGGTTCAGCGCCGGTAGTGTCATTTTTCGAAGAATTATTTTCGTCGGTAGAATTTTCAGCGGAATTTGTACTGGTTTTTATTGTATCAGTTACAGTAACCGTATCTGCATTTTGCGCTTTTGCCGCAACGCAATTTATTAGCATCAACAAAAAAAATAATGAAGATGTTTTGAGAAAGTGTTTTGTATGGTGCAACAAATGCATCAAGCAGGATGGTTCAATGATTTTTGTGATATGGTTGTATTTAATTTCTTTTGCAACCTGATGGGGTAAATTACAAAATACCAGACAATGAATGTTAATGACGCGGCTAAAATAAAAATACTCAGCCACACAGGCATTTTGGAATACCGCGTAACAAACCCTTCCAAAAATGCAGCGCAAATAAACACGGGAACAAGCCCGATCATCATTTTCAATCCATCTTTGGCGCCGTTTTTTAAAGAGGTTAATCTTTTGTGCGTGCCCGGAAAAAGAATGCTGTTACCAAGTACAAACCCTGCTGCACCGGCTATAATAAAAGCTGAAATTTCCAGCGTGCCATGAATCCATATCACCAATACAGATTTCATACCAAGACCTTTTGCAAAAAAATAATATTGAAATGCCCCAAGCATCACACCATTTTCAAACAAAAAATAAACTGTGCCGATGGAAACTAAAAATCCCGCAACAAAGATCACAAAAGATACCTGCACATTATGCAGTGCGATCCACAAGAACATCGACAACTGGTTCTCGCTTTTATACACACCAAACGGATCGCCTTTTGCAATATTATCTTCCGTCATTTCCACATAATTATCCCCCAGCACACCGCGTACAAAAGTTTCATCATGCGCTGCGGAAAATGCGGCAATAATTGCAAAGCCAACAAATATGATGAATGAAAATAAAATTTCGCGATGATATTTTCTTACAACAAGCGGCAATTCTGTTTTCCAAAAACGAACAATGCGCGACGATTCTTCTTTTTTATTTTTATAGATGCCAAGATAAAACCGCGACGCAAGTCCGTTCAAATATTGCGTCACTTTGCTTTGCGGATAAAAAGTTTTTGAATAGCCGAGGTCATCAACCAGCTCCGTAAATTCACCTGCAATTTCATCGGGATCGGTCGCACTTTCGTACTGATACTTTTTCCACTTCTCTAAATTTTTTCTTATAAATGATCCTTCACGCATTTTCGGTTTTTATTTTTTTGATACTTGCATTTGTTCGCTCTTCAACATCGTTGCGTCGCAATCCGTTCATCGGCATTGCTACTATTGAACTGTGGTTTACAAACAGTGAATTATAAAAGAAAAAATTATATTTACCAATAAATATAATGGAATTAAGAATAAGAAATAAAAAACCAGGTATAACAAAATTTGCCGGTCAGTGACCGGCAAAGGCAGAGCGCCGTTATTGGTCGCCGACCAACAACCAAATTGAATAATTTAAAATATTATGTCATTAGTAAAATTAGATA
>DATHPY010000197.1:0-6413 GCA_035483315.1 Puia sp.
AAATTATTCTTATGTGAAAATTAAAACGTTGTGCAATTACGCACAACGTTTTTTTATTTAATTTCTTCAATAAGAATTAAGCAAATCTTTTTCTACCTAATAAGGAAATAAAAAGAACCATTGTTGAAGAGAAGAAAAGTATTTTAGGAAATACTTCTGTTGAGTATAAACTGTAAACTCCAAAAGCAATGGCAGCGATCAAAAAAAGAGGCGCAAGCTTTAACATATACCTGTGTTTTAATTTTTTAAAATAATTAATCCGGGTGCAAGTTATACGCATCTAATTAATAATCAAAAAGTTGGGGCTGCGTATAATTAATTATGAAAATATTATATATGTGGATTTATTGCCTCATCGAACTAATTTTTTCCTAGTGAAATAAAAAAATGAATTTCTATTTCTCAAAAGAGAAGAATTCTACTTCAAAAAACAAAAACAATTAATTTTTTTTCGACAAAAAAAATCTGAAAATTTTTTAAAATTTTTTTTGTTCTTCTAAAAAATAATCAAAAACAAATAATGTATTATCTAAAAATGAAATTTATGTTTCCTAAATTGATTCAAAATTTTCAATGCGCATAAAAATAAAACTCCTGATCTTTTTATTCGTGCTATTAAATTATAAAACATCAGCACAGCAAATTCAAGTATTAACTTCATCCCCAAAAATTTCTATTCGCGGATTAAGTGTGGTTGATGATAATATTATTTGGGCAAGCGGAAGCAGTGGCACAGTTGCGCGCTCAACAAACGGAGGCAAAGATTTTCAATGGCTAAAAATAAAAGATTATGAAAAAAGAGATTTCCGCGACATCGAAGCATTCGATTCCAACACGGCAGTAATAATGGCTGTTGCCGAGCCCGCAGTAATATTAAAAACAAAAGACGGCGGACAAACATGGAAAGAAGTTTTTCGCGATACAACCGCAGGAATGTTTTTAGATGCGATGGATTTTATGAATGGTTATGGAATGGTGATTGGCGACCCGGTGAATAAAAAAATATTTATGGCATACACCGAAGACTATGGTGATAGCTGGAAAATTTCTTCCATAACAAATAATATTTCATTTGCTGACAGCGAAGCTTTTTTTGCATCGAGCGGAACGAATATAAAATTATCAAATGGCAAATTTCCCGTGTTTGTTTCAGGTGGAAAAAAATCAGCGCTTTATTTTTCATCCACATCTAATCACATATTACCATTATTACAAGGACAGGAATCCACGGGCGCAAATTCATTGGCATTATCACCCGGCAAATCATCAAAAGCAATTGTTGTAGGAGGTGATTTTGCAAAAGATACAGCCACAACCGGCAACTGCACATTAATAACGTTGATGCCATTTACTTCTCAACAACCAAAGACCCCACCACACGGTTATCGCAGTTGCGTAGAATACATTTCAGAAAACAAACTCATAACATGCGGAACAAGCGGAGTTGACATAAGCACCGATGGCGGCATGAACTGGCAATTAATTTCCAAAGAGAGTTTTCACGTTTGCCAAAAAGCAAAAAAAGGCAAATCTGTTTTTCTTGCCGGAAGTAACGGAAGAATTGCAAAATTATCCTGGTAATTTTTTTTCTTTTTAAACTTTTCTAAAAATAAAAAGTCTGTTACTAAGAATTATTATTCAGACTTTGTTCCCGTTTTATCTACTGTGAAAACTTAAGGCAATTCAAACTTTATGAAGCTGTACAAAGCACTCTTTCTGAGTGCTTTTTTATTTTAATTCTTGTAAAAAGATTTTCATTTTTCATACTGCAAAATAAAAATTAACACTTTCCACAATTTGTTAATAAGTAACTTTATGATGATTCAGAATTGAATAATTATATTTGATGAAACACCAAGCTAATACTGAGAATTTGATATTGATTTTTTCCGAACACTAAAAACGAATTTGATTTGACTGAAACAATTATTAACCTGGAAACCGTTAACCCTATTGAATTTTTCGGTACCAATAACGGCAAATTAGACATCTTAAAAAAGAAATTCCCTCTGCTAAAAATACTTTCACGAGGCTCACAGATAAAACTTAGCGGTTCTCCCGAACAGGTGGAAAGCGCTAAAGAAAAAATTGATCTGCTCGTTCAGTATCTTGAACGTAACGGGCATGTGAGTGAAAATTATTTTGAGCAAATACTCGGCGGCGATGATGCAGAAACTGTTGATAATTTTATTGAAAAACATCCCAATGAAGTGTTGGTTTTTGGACCCAATGGAAAAAGTGTTCGCGCAAGAACACTGAACCAAAAACGCCTCGTGAGTTCTACCGAAAAAAATGATATCGTATTTGCGGTTGGTCCTGCCGGTACCGGTAAAACCTATACCGCTGTTGCATTGGCGGTGCGTGCATTAAAAAATAAAGCGGTTAAAAAAATTATTTTAACTCGTCCCGCTGTTGAAGCCGGAGAAAATCTTGGTTTTTTACCTGGCGATCTGAAAGAAAAAATTGATCCGTATTTGCGTCCGTTGTACGACGCGCTTGATGATATGATTCCCGCAGACAAACTCGGTTATTATATGAGCACGCGCACTATCGAAATTGCGCCGCTGGCTTATATGCGCGGACGAACACTAGACAATGCATTTATAATTCTCGACGAAGCGCAAAACGCAACTGATCTTCAGATAAAAATGTTTTTAACGCGCATCGGTGCAAATGCAAAAGCAATCATCACCGGCGATCTGACGCAAATTGATCTGCCAAAAAATCAAAAAAGCGGGCTAGCAAAAGCATTATATCTTCTTAAAAATATTGATGGCATTACACATATTGAACTGGATGAAGAAGATGTAGTGCGTCACAGACTTGTAAAAGCAATCATCAGGGCATACGAACGCGATAAACAAATTGATACCGTAACACCTACAGAAAAATAATCATTTCCCTTAATAAACTAACCCAGGCGCCTGCAGAATTATCTGCAGGCTTTTTTTACATTTGTGTATTAACAATGCTTTTCAATAAATTCGTGAATGAAAAAAATATTCCTTTCGGTTATCACCATCGTAATTTTTGCTTGCAACAATAACACATCGTTTAAAAAAGCGGAAGATGCAGAAGATGCAGGCAGGGAGTTTATCCGTGCGTCCCTTGATGGCAATTATGATAAAGCGAGATTTTATTTATATGCAGATTCCACCAATGATTTTTTGTTTAACAGGTGGAAAAGAGATTACGATGAACTTTCCGGCGATGAAAAAAGCAAATACAAAAATTCAGATATTGTTGTGCTGAACATTAACCGGGAAAATGACTCCGTATCAACTTTTAAATATTTCAACAGCTATAAAAAAGATACAACAATCGTTAAAATTTTACGCATCAAAAACGAATGGCTTGTTGATCTCAAAGAATTCATGAAAATCCACAAATGATTTTTAAAAATATTTTAATCGTGGGTTTTGGCGGCGGCTTAGGTAGCATCGCAAGGTTTCTTTGTCAAAAATATATTTCCGCATGGTATCCGCATCCATTTCCTTTCGGAACTTTTTTAGTGAATATTCTCGGATGTTTTTTGATCGGCATTTTTTATGCCCTCGCAGAAAAAGGAAATATTCTCACACCCGAGTGGAGGCTTTTTCTTACAACCGGCATCTGTGGCGGGTTCACAACATTCTCATCATTCGCTTATGAAAATGTAACGCTTCTGAGATCAGGCGATTTTTTATATTTCGGTTTATATACTGCCGGCAGCGTTTTCCTTGGAATCATCGCAACTTTTGGCGGTATTGCTTTGCTAAAATTAATTTGACATGACGCAACTTAACGGACAATCAAAATTGCTCAGAATTTTCATTGGGGAAATTGATAAGGTCGGTCACACGCTTTTGTACGAAGCAATTGTTCTGGCTGCAAAAGAGCAAGGCATTGCCGGCGCAACAGTTTTGCGTGGAATAATGTCCTTCGGCGCAAGTTCAACTATCCATACCGCAAAACTCATTGATATTTCCGAAGACCTGCCGATCGTTATTGAAATTGTTGATGCAGAAGAAAAAATAAATAGTTTTCTGCCCGAAATAAATCGCCTTTTTGATGAATGCGGTCGTGGTGGATTGATAACCATTGAACAGGTCAACGTGCTTTATTATCATCCAAAAAAATAAAAAAATTTTTTGTGTTCCCGGCGACATAATTACAATCAAGCATCGTTGCGCCGCACTCTTGTGCTGCAACAATTCTATTCAGCGCATTACTAATTCTAAATTTCTTTTTAAGGCGTCTGTAGAGGTGTGCCAAGCCTTAAATCAGGATATAATTTATCATTCGCTTTAAGGCGGGCACACCTTCGCATTATTATCTATTATCTATCATCTTTCATCCATTATCTATCATCCGTTTTCAGTACGTTTGTATTATCAATTGAATGCTTATGAATACAACAGTTTCTCATCCATGGCACGGCGTTCCTTACGGTGAAAATGCGCCGCGGGTTGTAAATGCGATTATTGAAATCCCACAGGGCGCGAGAGCTAAATATGAAATTGATAAACCCAGCGGATTATTAAAACTCGATAGAGTTATTTACTCATCATTTTATTACCCGGTCAATTATGGATTTATTCCGCAAACGTATGGCGATGATAAAGATCCACTGGATATTTTAGTGATCACATCTTTGCCTGTTCAACCATTATGTTTGCTTGAAGCGAAAGTGATGGGCGTAATGCAAATGATTGACAGTGGCGATGCAGATGATAAAATTATTGCTGTTGCTGCAAAAGATCCGAGTGTAAATCATTATAACAATATTGAAGAAATGCCGAAACATTTTTTTGAAGAGTTGAGACATTTTTTTGAAGAATACAAAAAGCTGGAAAATAAAACTGTAGTTGTGGAAGAATTTGGTGATAAAACAACTGCGCTAAAAGTAATTGAGGAAGCGATCGAATCTTACAGACAAAATTTTCTAAAAAAGTAATTTACAAGCCCATCTCCGCGAGAGAGGGGTGAGGCGGTAAAAATCTCTAATTTAAAATATAGCGATATGCCAACACAAACTTTCGTTATCATCATTATTATCGGGCTTGCTGCGGGTATGTTGAGTGGATTGGTTGGAGTTGGGGGCGGAATTATTATTGTTCCTGCACTTGCATTCTTTTTGGGATTCAGTCAGCATGAAGCGCAGGGAACTTCGCTTGGCATTTTGTTATTACCCGCCGGAATTTTTGCTGCCATCAATTATTACAAACAAGGATTTATTGACGTTAAGGTAGTGCTGCTTTTATTTATCGGATTTTTGCTTGGTGGATATATAGGAAGCAAATTATCACTGAGCCTTTCAGAAGCTGTTGTAAAAAAAATATTTGCCATAATGATGGTAGTCGTCGCCGCCAAAATGTTGTTCTTCGACAAATAAAATATTATCGTTTCGTTAATTGATATGTAAGGATTTGTGAAAGTTAACTTTCCATGCAGCGAAGAGCAAAAATATTCTCTATTTTTCTCTTGTGAACGCCAACCTGCTTAAACATATCAGCGACCAACAGCTACTGGATAATTTCTATACTGACCATAATAATAACTGGATAGGCATTTTATTAGAACGTTACACGCTGCTGCTTTTTGGTGTTAGCATGAAGTATTTAAAAAATGAAGAAGAAGCTAAGGACGCCGTTCAGCAGATTTTTTACAAAGTAATTGTGGAGATCGAAAAATACAAAGTGACTTATTTCAAATCATGGATATACATGATCGCGAAAAATCACTGCCTGATGATCATGCGCAAACGACAGGATAACGTGCCTATTGATGTCACTGAAAAAACACTTTCCGCAGATACTAACGTTTATGAACATGTGTATTTTGAAGATGAATTGTCGGTTGACGCCATTCATGAAGCTTTGCAGGAATTAAAAAAAGAACAAAAACAGTGCATAACTTTGTTCTTTCTTGAAAAAAGATCTTATCACGAAATTGCCGACAGAACGGGGTTTACTTTGATGCAGGTGAAAAGTCATATTCAAAACGGAAAAAGAAATTTGAAAGGGATATTGGAGAAAAAATTGAAACATGAGTAATGATTTGCTCGACATATTATCCAACAATAACGACAAAATAAACAATCAGAAACTGATAGATTATCTCAATGACAATCTTTCGGACAAAGAAAAACATGAAGTGGAAAAATGGATGAGTGATAATGATATGGTGAATGATGCCGTTGAAGGATTGGAGCATGTGAAGAATAAAAAAAACATCCAGGCTTATGTTGATCAGCTAAACAAAAATCTGCAAAACCAGTTAGAGCAAAAAAAGCAACAACAACAAAAAAGAAAACTGAAAGAATATCCATGGATTTATTTTGCGGTAGTGTTGGTATTACTACTGTGTATAATTGGCTACATAATTATCAGGAAATTTTTACACACCGACGGTTTTTGATAATTAATTTTAAA
>DATHPY010000198.1:0-2269 GCA_035483315.1 Puia sp.
ATGTCGGTTTTCTTCCGAAAGCAATTTGGTGGACTTAGTCTAAAGCAACAATAACAACATGATTGGTATTATTATTTTACTCTTACTGATATTCTTTAACGGGCTTTTTGTGATGGCTGAAATTTCTTTGGTTTCAGCAAGAAAATCATGGCTTGAAAACAGGGCTTCACAAGGTGATGAAAGAGCGAGAGCTGCTTTACATCTTGCAGAAAACCCGGAATTATTTCTTTCTACAGCACAGATAGGAATCACGCTGGTAGCCATTCTTACCGGTTTGTATTCGGGAGAAAAATTCGGACCATACATTCAACCTTACATAGAAAAGATAAGTTTTCTTCAACATTATGCTGCGAATATTTCTACAGTAATTATTGTTATCATCGTAACATTTCCTTCCATAATTTTTGGAGAATTATTACCCAAGCGAACCGGACTTGCACGAGCAGAAATAATAGCCTGTTATGTTGCCAGGCCGATGGCCTTTTTTACGAAGTCTGCCCATCCAATAGTGTGGCTGTTAAATTCTACCAGCAATCTTTTTTTCAAGATCGTAAATATAAAACCGAATAAGGACAGTAATGTAACGGAAGAAGAAATTAAAGCGATCATTAATGAAGGAACCGAGCAGGGAACTATTGAAGAAGCAGAGCAGGAAATTATTGAACGTGTTTTTCATTTGGGCGACAGAAATATTACTTCGCTGATGACGCATCGCAGCGATATTACCTGGTTTGATATAAACGAAAACGAAATAATTATTAAAGAAAAAATTTTAAAAGAACCGCATTCATTTTATCCTGTCTGCGACGGAGATCTGGACAACATCAAAGGATTTGTTTCTATAAAAGATCTGTACGTAACTGATGACGACATTCCTTTTAAAAATATCGCGTCGCCGGCAATGTTTGTTCCGGAAAACAACAGCGCATACAAAGTGCTGGAGACATTTAAAGAAACAAAAATTCATTGTTGCTTTATTGTTGATGAATACGGAAGCATGCTTGGAATGATAACACTCACGGATATTCTTGAAGCGATCATCGGTGATATTCCACAACCTGATGTTTCTGATTATGAAATAACAAAACGAGATGATGGTTCTTATTTGGTTGACGGACAAATTCCTTTTTATGATTTTCTCACTTATTTTGACAAAGCCGATTGGATGAATGAAGGTGAACAGGAATTTGATACGCTTGCCGGATTTATTCTTCACCAACTCGAACGCATTCCGCAAACCGGCGAAAGTTTGGAGTGGAAAGATTTCCGTTTTGAGATCGTTGACATGGACGCACAGCGCATTGATAAAGTTCTGGTGAATATAATTAAGCCGAAAGAAAAAGATGAGGATAGAGATGCGTAAGTAATTGAGAATGGATAATTGATAATTTTGACTCCGCAGTTGTTGGCGAGGGCGCCAATTACGCGCCAAAGGAACAAAACAGTTATTAAAATTTAATGTCCGAATTTATTTTTCAAGCAAAAGACGATTTTTCCATAGAAAAAAGAAATATTTATTCTCGTTGGATGACTTTTTTAATTTCATTCACGATTTTTATAAGCATTTCTTTAATTTCAGATTGGAAGTAGGTTTAATTATCGGAGCATTTTTCTTTGCTGTTCAATTCCTAAAATTAAGGAGATGGAATAAATATTTCATAAATTATTTAGAATTAAAGGAAGGGAAAGTGACAATAAGATATATCGAGAATAACTATGAGCGGGAATTACAAGGAAACAAAAATCAGTTCAAAGCTAAAAAGGAAACAGCATTTAATAGAACTAAGACAGTTTATTTAGCTTTTCATCAAGATAATAAATTAAAGATTAAACAATTTGAAATGAAGGAATGGACTGAGAAGTTATTTGACGAAGTAGTTGCAGCATTTAATTAATAAGTATTTTCAGATGCTATCGCAAGCATCCAACTGTACCAACAGAAACGTAATTCACCTATTCACCATTCACAATTCACTCTTCACCACTCAAAACTCGCATTGCTATTCGGATTTGTTACTTCTAAACTTTTTCGGTTACCCGACACCGTTACATGCAATATGTTTATCTCGCTTTCAAAAGATTCATACAAAATACTACTCCTGATATCAATCTTTTTTACTGAAGCAATATTATTCACCTGTAAATAACTCCACACAGATTCTGACTTATCTTCACTTCCTATAAATTGCAGTTGCTGCGGTTTGCCATCAACAATAATCTGAAAATGCTTCATGATATATTCGCTGATCATTTTATCATTTGCATCTTT
>DATHPY010000199.1:0-2204 GCA_035483315.1 Puia sp.
GATGGGCGTGAGTGATTACAAAATAAAACTTGCTGACAAAACTGGCGCAGAATATACTTATTACATTGACCCGACCACTTATTATATTTCAAAATTAGATGTGAAAGCATCTGTTGCCGGAAAGGATATTTCCAACAGCAGTTCTTTTTCTAATTATAAGAAAACTGATTTCGGTTATGTTATTGCAAATACAACTGCTACTTCAAATATGGGCTATGACATTGTTATTAATTACAACAAGATTGAAATAAATAAGACAATTGATCCGAGTATTTTTGCAATGCCGAAATAAGTTGAGGGATTGAAGAGTTGAATGGTTTAATTGATGCATTGTTGAATTGTTGAGGTTGATGAATTACTGGATGGATTTATGAATAAAAAGTCGGTCAGCGGCCAACTATCAATCACCACCTTTTTTACAGATCAGGTCTTCGTTCTTCAGTGCGTTGAATGGATTGTTCGTGCCGCCATTCGTCGACTTTTTTTGGATCTCCGCTTAATAAAACATCGGGAACTTTCCATCCGCGAAAATCTGCAGGTCGCGTGTAAATTGGTGGCGCTAACAAATCATCCTGGAAAGAATCGAAGAGCGCGGACGTTTCATCATTCAATACGCCGGGAATTAATCTGCCGATCGCATCAACAACAATCGCAGCGGGAAGTTCGCCGCCACTCAAAACATAATCACCAACGGAAATTTCTTTTGTTACAAAATTTTCGCGGATACGTTGGTCAATGCCTTTGTAATGACCGCAGATAATTAAAATATTTTCTTTTAATGAAAGTTGGTTGGCAATTTTCTGCGTAAACTTTTCCCCGTCGGGTGTCATAAAAATAATTTCATCAAATTTGTTTTCTTTGGAAAGAGATTCGATCGCATTTGCTAATGGCTCACACATCATAACCATTCCTGCGCCGCCACCATATTGATAATCGTCAACCTGACCGTATTCATTCACTGCCCAATTGCGAAGATTATGCACATTTACTACGAGTAATTTTTTTTCTTTCGCTCTTTTTAAGATTGAATGAGCAAAAGGGCTTTCGAGTAATTCGGGCAATACCGTGAGAATATCTATTTTCATGGCACAAATATAGCACTGCACAAATAAACCCGACCGTGAAAAGTGAATCGTCAAACGTGAAGTTCACGTTTGTCGTTTCTCGTCTCACGATTGACGGAATTCAAACATTAAAGAAATTATGCCAACAATATTAATTACAGGTGGAACGGGTTCAATTGGAAAAGCATTAACTGAAATGCTTTTGGAAAAAGGATATGAAGTGATTGTGTTAAGTCGCGAAACGTCAATCGTGAATGATGGATCATCAAAAGTTAAAACAGCTAATTGGAATGTAGAGAAACAAACTATTGATGAAAATGCAATTCGAAACGCTGATCGTATTATTCATCTCGCCGGCGCAAATGTTGCAGAAAAACGTTGGACTGAAAAAAGAAAAAAAGAGATCCGGGAAAGCAGAACAAAAAGCAGTGAGCTCATTGTAAAAGCATTAAAAGAAATCCCTAATAAAGTAAAAACTGTTGTGAGTGCGTCGGCCATTGGATGGTATGGACCTGATCTCAAAATTCCACCGACAAAATATTTTGTTGAAACGGATTTGCCGGATAATGATTTTCTTGGTGAAACATGCAGACTTTGGGAAGAAAGTATTGAACCTGTAAAAGAATTAAATAAACGATTGGTAAAGATTAGAACGGGAATTGTATTAAATAATGGCGAAGGTGCTTTGAAAGAATTTAGGAAGTCGCTTAAATTTAATATTGCTGCAATTTTAGGAAGCGGAGAACAAACGATAAGTTGGATCCATATTGATGATCTTTGTAGAATTTATATTGATTCGATAGAGAACGAAAATTTAAGTGGTGTGTATAATGCAGTTGCGCCAAATCCGGTTAATAATAAAAATCTCACGCTTGAGTTGGCGAGAAAGCTAAAAGGAAAAAAATTTATCCCGATTCACGTGCCGGAATTTATTTTAAAAATTGCATTGGGTGAAATGAATGTCGAAGTTTTAAAAAGTTGTGCTGTAAGCTGCGATAAAATAAAAAATACAGGGCTTCAATTTTTGTATCCAAGTATTGAAAGCGCGTTGGGAGATTTGTTAACAGAGAAATAAATATCTCGCAAAGACGCAAAGGAAAATCAATTGTGCAATTGAGAAATATTCACATTGAGCAATTT
>DATHPY010000200.1:0-2914 GCA_035483315.1 Puia sp.
TTACTCAATTTGCAAAGTACAAATATAAAATTTCATTGGCTGAAACTATTGACCGAAGCGGGTTAAAACGCAGTTAAGATCTGATCTACAGATCGCCCAGCTGTGGTCGCAAAATAATATCTTCCACGCAAGCCTGTGGCGATAATTGCGAAGCCGCAAAAACCATATTCGCTATGTCATTGGCTTCCATCAATCTTTTGGCGTCAACTCCAGCAGCAGCCCAGGAATCCGTATATGCAGCGCCGGGATAAACTCCGGTAACTTTAATTCCATGCGGTTTCATTTCTTCGCGGAGATTTTTAGAAAAACCTGACAAAGCGAACTTACTAATGCTGTATGAACCGCCATTTGTATAAGCTTTTAATGACGCGATTGAACACATGTTAAAGATATGCCCGCTTTTTTGCTCCATCATTTTTGGTAATAGAGCCCTGGTAATATGATAAGCGCTATACAAATTTGTCTCAACCATTGTTTCCAACACGCCATCTTCTTCTTCAGATATATTGCCGGGCAAAAATGATCCCGCATTATTTACTAAAATATCAATTGAGATATTGAGATCTAAGATCCATTTCGCAAATGCAATTGCCTGTTCTTTATTTGATAAGTCAAATGCTTTTGCTTTAATAATTATGCCTGGAAATTTAGCTTGTAGTTCTTCCAATGCTTTGTATAAAACAATTTCGTGGAAAGAAGTGAGATAAAGATCATAATTATTCGCAGCAAATTTTTCTGCCATTGCTTTTCCCAATCCGCGGGAAGCGCCGCTGATAACAACATTCATACCCCCTTGCCCCCTGAAGGGGAAATTTTGAGAACTCATAATTATTTATTAGTTCCGTAATTTGCAAACTTATAATGAATAATAAAAATATCCCTTCGAAGAATAGCAACATGCTAAATCCCCATTTAGGGGATAGGGATTATCGCCATCTTTTTTTTGATCTTGATCACACCATTTGGGATTTTGAAGCAAACAGCAGGCAAACATTATTGCAACTTTATCACGACCTGGATTTAAAAGAAAAAGGCATTGATGATTTTGAAAAATTTCACAAAAATTATCTTGTTCATAACGATAAACTCTGGGAGCGTTACCGCAATGGTTTTATAAAAGTGGATGAATTAAGATGGAAACGCATGTGGCTTACACTTCTTGATTTTAAAAATGGTGATGAAACATTAGCAAGAGAAATGGGCAATATTTTTTTAGAGCTTCTCCCGACAAGAAAAATTTTGTTTCCCTACACAATAGAAATATTAAATTATCTCACCCAAAAAAAATATCAGCTTCATCTAATCACCAACGGATTTGAAAAAACGCAGCACAGCAAACTGAAAAATTCAGGATTAGATAAATTTTTTAAAGAAGTGATCACTTCAGAAAGCTCCAACAGTTTAAAACCGCACAAAGAAATATTCGATTACGCTCTTTCAAAAACCGGAGCAAAAAAAGAAGAAAGTATTATGATCGGTGATAGTATTGAAGTGGATATCCAGGGCGCTATGAATGCCGGCATTGACCAGGTTTATGTAAATCATTTGTCGAATAATGATCACAACGTCAAGCCAACTTATACGGTTTATTCTTTGAAAGAACTTGAAGATATATTTTAAAGAACATTCAATATTCAACACTAAACAATCAATGCTCAGGTGAGATACATTAATTGTAATAAATATTCTTTTATTTGAACATTGAATATTGGTTATTGAATATTGATTGTTTATTTATTTCACACCTATAATTCTGCCAACATTGTTACTCCGCCCTGTACGACTTGGTTTAATTTTACACACACCTTCGTTCCAACCGGCAATAATACATCCACTCTTGATCCGAATTTAATAAATCCCATTTCTGCACTCTGCTCAACTTTTTGTCCCACTTCCAAATAATTTACAATGCGTTTTGCCAATGCTCCTGCAATTTGTTTTGCTAATATTTCTACCCTTGCATTCTTGATAACAAAAGTTTGCCTTTCATTTTCCGTTGAAGATTTCGGATTCCACGCAACAAGATATTTTCCTTTGTGATATTGATTATATACCACTTCACCGCCAACCGGGTTTCTGTTCTGATGCACATTGGCCGGGCTCATAAAAATAGAAACCTGCAATCTTTTATCTTTAAAATATTCTTCGTCAAAAATTTCTTCGATAACAACAACTTTTCCATCAGCAGGACAAATCACCAAATTTTCACCAACAGAAAGTTTGCGTTTAGGAACACGAAAAAAGGAAATCAAAAAAAGCAAAAGGAATAAAGTGACAATAAAAATTAATCCGCTTAACCACAGATCATGTTCGCTGATAAAATAAAATGATGGAAGATTGATCAACGCAAAAATTAAAACTCCGAGCGCAATTGATTTATATCCTTCTCTATGTATTGTCATCGGGGTGAAATTGAACTACAAATGTAATTAAGAAAGTCTGAACAGGGATTTGGAAGATTTTGGAAAGATAGAAAGCAGATTAGTTATGATAGTTATGATGAGCGCTGATAATTAAAATCCAAATCATAATATATCTTAATCATCATAATTAATCGGCGTGCCATCTGTGTTTCCGTGTAATCTGTGGCAAAAAAAAATTATCGCAATACAAAATAAAAATAAACCCACACAAATGGAGTTGCCAGCAATAACGAATCGAAGCGATCCAAAAACCCCCCATGTCCGGGTAAAATAGTTCCGCTGTCTTTTACATCAGCCATGCGTTTCAGTTTGCTTTCGAGCAAATCGCCGATCGTTCCGATAATTGATGCAATTGCCGCAATGCTTGCAAATATTTCAATGTTATCCCTGTCAAATTGTGAATCGGCAAAATAACTTAACAACGACATCACAACTATCGCCAACATAATTCCGCCGATAGTTCCTTCCCATGTTTTTTTTGGAGAAATTTT
>DATHPY010000201.1:0-5420 GCA_035483315.1 Puia sp.
TTTAAGTGAAGACATAAAATGTTTGAATTAAATTCGGCTGGCAATATAACATTTGTAAATTATCTATTCACCAATTATGAAAAATTCAGACAGGATAATTCCTGCAAAAGAAGCTATATATCTCGAAGGACCTCAAAGCCGCACGTATGAACTCGGATTTGTCATTAAAGTTTTTATGCAATTATTTCAAGGGATAAGAGCCTTGCATTTTGTTGGTCCTTGCATTACTGTTTTCGGATCAGCGCGATTTAAAGAAGATAATAAATATTACCAGGATGCGAGAGAATTTGGAAAACGAATTGCTGAAATGGGTTTTACTACAATGACCGGCGGCGGACCGGGAATAATGGAAGCGGCAAATCGCGGTGCGTTTGAAAATAAAGGAATGTCGGTCGGATGTAATATTAAATTACCATTCGAACAAAAACCAAATCCGTACATGAATAAGTGGGTTACGTTCGATTATTTTTTTGTCAGAAAAGCAATGCTGATGAAATATTCCTATGCGTTTATTGTAATGCCCGGAGGTTTTGGAACGATGGATGAATTTTATGGAACGCTCACATTAGTGCAAACAAAAAGCGTTACGCAATTTCCGATCGTTTTATTTGGAAAAGATTATCATGCGTCATTAATGAGTAACATAGAATTTATGGCAGAACAGGGAACTATTTCAAAAGAAGATATGGCGTTGGTTTTAGTTACTGATAGCATTGATGAAGCGATGAATCACATCAAAACATTTATCAGGAGCAATTACAAAATAAAGATCAGGAAATACTTTTGGGATTGAGGAAGTTTCTCGCAAAGGCGCAAAACCGCTAAGAAAACTCTCTGCGGTTCTCAATAAAACCCTGTGGTTCTCTGTGGCAAAAAAAATCAATTAACCTTTTTACCCGCAGGGAAAACCAATCCCAGGCTCAGCATCATTTCATAAGTACCAAAAGCCTGGTGCGCAGTTCCGTCGTAAATTTTTAAACCGGAGTATCGCGCGTAATCAAGTTTGTTTCCATATTCGAGGTAAACATATTTGTAGAATGTAGTTCTTATTGCAGCTTCGAGACCTGTGTCCCATCCGCCAATTTGAAAATGCGCCGTATTAGAATTTCCGAACAATTCATTATCTACATGCGGAACAGTAAAACCAATTCCAAATTTTCCAAGAAAATCCAATTTAAAATTTTCATCGCGCGACTTATAGATGTGTAATCTCTTCACGATATCGAAAAGAAAAAAGTTAGCGCCATTATTTAAAAAATAATGAAATCCATTTGCCTGGCTAAAAACAAACGTTGTATCAACTTGCCGGTTATTTAGTTTTCCTGTGAGATGAGCAGTTTGTCCATTGTTAACAATAAATTTTGGATGATCATAATTCAATTCAAATATCCATCCTTTCTCTTCATTAATAACATACCCAACACGCACGTTGAATTGTGGAACAGTAATTTGTTTGCTGAACAATCCTTCATTCCAACCCGGATGATCCCAGGCACTTAATTTATTAAGCTGGTAATTATTTCCAAGTGAAGGCTGTGAAATATGAATTGTTGAATGTGTGTACCATTCTGCATTATACCCCCACGAAAAATAAATTTCGTGTTTTCTTTTTGTCTCTTTTTTTTGAGCAAGAATAATTAAAGGAGAAACAACACAAAAAAACATTACTACAACAAAACCTATCTTTTTTTCTTTCATGATTTCAATCATTTCATAAGCGAATTATTAATAACAATTCTGCAAATTAAAAAATTATTTACAAGCAGGTTGTTAATAAAATGTACGATGTGAGATTTACGATGTACTATTTCTTTCAATCAAACATTCATCATTTATTTTTTAGTCTCTTTATTTTTAGTTTTTCTTTTTTGTATCCAGCATTTGTTTTTCATAGCATCATCGTTGCGTCGCACTCTTGTACTATACAATTCCATCAGCTGCGGTCTGTGAATGATAAATAATTAGTAATCGGCACAGTTTATGGTTCTCAGCTTACTGCTCACCTTTTCATTATCACATTAGCGAATTGTCAAATTGTCTAATTATTTAGACATCATATTCCAAAACCGGTCTCAACCATCTTTCAATTTCTTCAACCAGCATATTTTTTCTTTTGGCATAATCCTCAACCTGGTCTTTTTCAATTTTACCAACGCCAAAATATTTACTTTCAGGATGCGCAAAATACCAACCACAAACAGATGACGCCGGATACATTGCTAAAGATTCTGTCAAAATAATTCCGGTATTTTTTTCTGCATCCAATAAATTAAACAACTTATATTTTTCTGTATGATCCGGGCACGCAGGATAACCCGGCGCCGGACGAATACCTAAATATTCTTCTTTAATTAATTCTTCGTTCGATAATTTTTCATCTTTTACATAACCCCAAAATTCTTTTCTTACTCTTTCGTGTAATAATTCTGCAAATGCTTCTGCCAATCTATCTGCAAGAGCCTGCAAAATTATCTTATTATAATCGTCATGATTTTTTTCAAAACCCTTAATGTGCTTTTCAATCCCATGAATAGTTACTGCAAATGCGCCGAGGTAATCGTGAATGGTTAATGGCGAATGGTCAATGGGAAATGACGGTTTTATAAAATCAGCCAAACTGATATTTGCCTGGTTTGGAGCTTTTTTTATTTGCTGACGCAAACTCTCAAGTCTCACCTCTGACAATTCACCTTCGTTTCCCGTTTCTCGTTTCACGATAATCGTGTCTTTCCCGTCAGAGTTTGCTTCCCAAAAACCAATAACGCTTTTTGCAGTTAGCCATTTTTCTTTAATAATTTGTTGCAGCAAAACATTGGCGTCATCAAAAAGTTTTTTAGCTTCTTTACCAATTTTTTCATCGCTTAAAATTTGCGGAAACTTTCCATGCATTTCCCAAGCAATAAAAAATGGCTGCCAGTCAATATACTTTGCAATTTCAGTAAGAGAATACTCATCAAATACTTTTGTTCCTGTAAAAGTAGGTTTGACTGGAGTAAAATTTTGCCAATCAATTTTAGTTTTGTTTTGTTGCGCTTCTGTAAATTTTAAATATTGTTTTGCTGATTTCTTATTACCAAAATCTTCTTTCAACTTCGCATACTCATTACCGATAGTTTTTAAAAAATCAGGCTTTTGTTCTTTACTTAATAAAGAACCTGCCACCGTTACGCTTCGCGAAGCATCCAGCACATGTACAACGCCATGTTCATATTCGTGAGCAATTTTCACTGCAGTGTGCATACGCGATGTAGTTGCGCCACCAATTAGTAACGGCATTTCGAAATGCTGGCGTTTCATTTCTCTTGCCACGTGTACCATTTCATCAAGTGAAGGAGTGATTAATCCGCTGAGACCGATAATATCTACTTTTTCTTTTTTGGCAGTTTCTAAAATTTTATCTGCAGGAACCATTACACCCAGATCAATAATATCATAGCCATTGCAACCAAGCACAACACCAACAATATTTTTGCCGATGTCGTGTACATCGCCTTTTACTGTTGCCAAAAGAATTTTTAAAGCTCCGGCGCCTTCTTCATCTTTTGTGCCTGCTTTTTCGTGAGCCGCGCGACGCTCTTCTTTTTCTAATTCAATATATGGAGTTAAAACCGCAACAGATTTTTTCATCACTCTAGCGCTTTTCACTACTTGGGGCAAAAACATTTTTCCGCTTCCGAACAGATCGCCAACGACATTCATTCCTGCCATCAATGGACCTTCGATCACTTCTAACGGTTTCGCATATCCCAACCTCGCTTCTTCTGTATCTGCATCAATATAATCCGTTATACCATTGATCAATGCATGTTTCAATCTTTCTTCTACAGAAGCGCTACGCCATGCTTCGTTTTTTACTTCAGTTTTATCTTTTGCTTTTACTGTTTCTGCAAATGCAAGTAATTTATCTGTCCCATCGGCATTGCGATTCAGGATAACATCTTCACAAAGTTCTCTCAGCTTTGGTTCAATTTCATCGTACACTACTAATTGGCCGGCATTCACAATACCCATGTCCATTCCGGCTTTTATGGCGTAATATAAAAACACGCTATGCATCGCCTCTCTTACTGCTTCATTTCCGCGGAATGAAAAAGAAACATTACTAACGCCACCGCTTATTTTTGCCAGTGGCATTTTTTGTTTGATGATCTTTGTTGCTTCGATAAAATCAACTCCATAATTATTATGTTCTTCAATTCCGGTGGCAATGGCAAAAATGTTGGGGTCAAAAATAATATCCTCGCCATCGTATCCCACTTCTTCAGTTAATATTTTATATGCTTTTTCGCAAATGGTAACGCGACGCTCCAAAGTATCTGCCTGACCTTTTTCATCAAAAGCCATTACAACAACTGCAGCTCCGTAACTTTTGCAAATGATCGCCTGGTTAATAAATTTTTCTATTCCTTCTTTCATCGAAATAGAATTCACGATGCATTTTCCCTGTACACATTTTAAACCGGCTTCGATGATAGAAAATTTAGAAGAATCGATCATGATGGGGATCTTTGCAATGTCGGGTTCGGCTTGCAGAAGATTTAAAAATGTTTGCATTGCTTTTTCACCATCAAGCAAAGCATCATCCATATTTACATCAAGAACCTGCGCGCCACTTTCTACTTGTTGTCGCGCTACACTTAATGCTTCTTCATATTTATTATCACGAATGAGCCGTGCAAATTTTTTAGAACCGGTAACATTTGTTCTTTCGCCAACGTTCACAAAATTTGTTTCCGGGCGAACGATCAAAGGTTCCAGTCCTGCTAATCTTAAATATGGTTTGATGCTCATAATTATTTGCGAATGAAACGAACAAATTAATAACATTCAATAATCAACATTCAACATTCAATTTTCAAGTAAGGAAAGTTGAAAATAGTAAACTACATTTAACTTTATTAGTGAGCATTGAATGTCGCATATTGAGTATTTTTATTATTGCTTTTTACATTTTTTTTGATCATAAAACTTCTTCCAATACCGGCAATTCTCTCGGCTTAATATTTTTCACATTTTCTGCAATGTGTTTTATATGTTCAGGTGTTGTTCCGCAACAACCGCCAACAATATTTACAAAACCTTCCTTCGCCCAATCTTCCAAAAAATGCGCTGTCTGATCCGGCTGTTCGTCGTATTCTCCCATTGCATTTGGTAAACCTGCGTTCGGATATGCGGAAACATAGCATGATGCAATTTGCGAAAGCTCTTCAATATGCGGCCGCATTTGCTCAGCGCCTAATGCGCAATTTAATCCGATGCTTAATGGCTTTGCATGCATTACCGAAGTATAAAATGCTTCGAGAGTTTGTCCGCTTAATGTTCTTCCACTTGCGTCGGTGATCGTTCCGCTGATCATTATCGGTAAAGGTTTTTGTTTTGTGTCGCGGAAATATTTTTTGATCGCGTATATCCCAGCTTTT
>DATHPY010000202.1:0-2807 GCA_035483315.1 Puia sp.
AAACCAGTTCCGAATTCAATGCCGCGAACCGCAGGAATTGCTAACACAGCATGAGATAAAACTGATTCAACACTGTCAAAAAATGGTTCACCCAAACCAATTAGCATATTATTTACGCGACATTCAATAATGCCACCGATAGAATCTTTTGCATCAATTGCTTTTTGCAATCCTTTTTCAATATCAGTTTCTCCGCCAACTTCGAGGATGGTTGATTGAACTTTGACCAAGGGTGAAATCTTTAATAATTTTTTCGCAATCACTCCCGCTGCAACTAATGCAACAGTTAATCTTCCGCTAAAATGGCCGCCACCACGATAATCTTCAAAGCTGCCAAATTTTGCATGCGCTACAAAATCTGCGTGTCCGGGACGTGGGACTGAACGTTGCTTTTCATAATCGCTACTGCGTGTATTTTTATTTTCAAATAAAATTGTGACAGGCGCGCCGGTAGTTTTATTATTGAAAATTCCACTTTTGAAAATCGGCAAGTCATCTTCTTTTCGCGGCGTCGTTCCTTTTTGCGTTCCACCTTTTCTTCTTTCGAGGTCTTCTAAAAAATCTTCAACTGTTAATGATAATCCTGCCGGGCAGCCATCAATTACAATACCCACACTTTCTCCGTGAGATTCTCCGAAAATACTTATTCTAAATATGCGACCGAATGAATTCAATGTTGAATATTTATTGTTTGATAAGTTTGTTTGTTGTTATTGACGCTCCTAATAATTTCAAATGCTCATAAAAATCAGGATAAGATTTATTGATCGCATCTGCTTCTTCAATAATTGTTTCGCCATCTGCTTTTAATGCAGCAACTGCACGAGCCATTGCGATGCGATGGTCGTGATGTGAATGAAATGCTGCTCCTTTAATTTTGTTTGTACTATTTATAATCATCACATCATCTTGCAAAATTATTTCTGCTCCCATTTTTGCAAATTCTTGCTGTAGCGTTATCGCGCGATTACTTTCTTTATAAGTTAATCTTTTTACACCTTTTATTTTTGTTTCTCCTTTGCAATAAACAGCAAGTGCAACAAGCGGCGGAAATAAATCTGGACAATCCGTGGCATCAAATTGAAAAGCATTCAACCCGCCATCTTCTGAAGAAGGGAAAGAAAATTCACTATTATTAAAAAGCATCTTACATCCGCAATCCTTCAAGGCTTCTATAATTTTTTTATCAGCTTGCGTTGAATGTATATCTAATCCTTTCACAACAATATTTCCTGCAATTGCTCCGGCGACTAATAAAAAGGCGCCGCCACTCCAGTCGCCTTCGACTGTGTAGTTGATCGTTGATCGTTGGCTGTTGTTCGTTGTCCGTTGTCCGAAGAAAAATTCTTCGTAATTTTTATTTTCAGGAACTAGCAAATTAAAATCCCGCATAACCTTTAGCGTTAGGTCGACGTATGGTTTACTTTTAAGGTCTCTAACTTTAATAGAAACATTTTCTGCATCGGAAGCCGAATATGCAAATAATAATCCTGTCAAAAATTGTGAGCTTAACGAGCCATCAATCTCAATATTTTTTGGAAGAAGGGGTCCTTTTATTTTTAAGGGAAGTTTTCCATTGTTTGAAATTATCTCCACTCCTAATTGCGGAAGAACCTCATCAAAAAAATCCATCGGGCGATTTAACAAACTTCCTTGGCCATTAATAATAATCTCATTTTTATTCAATGCAAGTATCGGCGCGAACATGCGAATACCGAGACCGCTTTCGCCGCAATTAACAGCAATAACCGATGACCGTTGTCCGTTGTCCGATGATAAAAACGAATTCGTACTTTCAACAATTAATTCACCATTGACTATTGACCATTGACAACCTAATGCTTTCAAAATTCCAAGTGCGGCTTTATCATCATTTGAGTGTCCAGGATTTTTAATAACGCTTTTTGTTGCTGCAACCAAAGCCGCTGCACACGCCCGCTGCATCGAGCTTTTAGAAGCAGGCGCTTGTATTGTTCCTTTTAATATGGATGGAAGGATCTTTACCTGCATATTTTTCTTTTTTCGTTGCCAAACGTCAGCAGTGAAACGTGAATCGCAGCTACTAACCTTTCGCGTCTCACTTCTCACATCTGACGTTTACTCATCTCGCTCTTATTATCGAATAAATAATTTTCTCCAGATCATTTATCGGAATTGATTTTGTTTGTGCTTCACCTATTTTTTTCAACAACACATAATTAATTGACTGCTTCACTTTTTTTTTATCCATCTTCATCATGTCGAAAACTTTTTTCGGTTCAAACTCTGCCAAGGTTGGCAATCCGTATTTATCAAGTGTTGCAATAACGCGTGAAGTATCTTTAAAATCTAAATAATGTTCTGAGATGATACACGCGGTCACCATCCCGAGGGAAATTGCCTGACCATGCGACAATTCATAAGTTTTTTCAATGGCGTGACCAAGCGTGTGACCGAAATTCAGCAATTGTCTTTCATGCGTTTCAAATTCATCTTTTTTTACAACAACTGATTTCAGCAACGCATTTTTTTGGATCAACTTTAATAACGCCGGTTTATTTTTTTGATAATGAGATAACTTATTTTTTTCAAGCTCCTTGAATAAGTTTACATCTTTAATACAAGCGTGTTTGATGATCTCCGCAAAACCATTTGCCCATTCATGCTGCGGCAACGATCTTAAAAAAGAAATATCGTATAATAAAAAATCTGGTTGACTAATTGTCCCGACTAAGTTTTTATAATCGCCAACATCAATTCCATTTTTTCCGCCGATAGACGCATCAACCATCGCGAGTAATGAAGTAGGAACAAGTCCAAATTTTATT
>DATHPY010000203.1:0-3041 GCA_035483315.1 Puia sp.
GCAATAAAGCTGAAACCCAATCCCATCAACCAAAAGAAAGGATTATTCCAGGGCACAAACATTTTTTTATCTGCCACATTATTAAAAAACGGAAGCGCGAGCTGAACAAATAATAATGATAATACAAATGCAAATGCAACAACCAATAATGATTCTGAAAAAAATTGAACAATTAATTGTGTGCGCAACGAGCCAATGGATTTTCTTATACCAACTTCTTTCGCGCGCTTTTCCGAACGTGCAGTGCTCAGGTTCATAAAATTTATACAAGCCAGTAATAAAACAAACACACCAATTATTCCAAACAGCCACACGTATTGAATTCGACCACCAACAATTACTCCATTCTTAAATTCGGAATACAAATGCCATTTGCTCATTGGGAAAAGAAAAAGCTGCGGCTTGCCGCTCAATTCATTTTTATTTATTTTGCTGAGTTTGGCATCTTTAATTTTTTCAGAAATTTTTTTCATGTCGGCATTTTCTGCAACCTGCACATAGGTTAAAAAACAATTGCAACGCCAGGGATCGGTCTCTGTTTTAAAATTGCGCATTTGTGCAAGCAGTTGCCATGGCGAAATAAAATGTACATCTGTAAACGAAGAATTATAAGGAAAGTCTTCATATACTCCGGTTACTTTCACATTAAAACTGTTATCAAGTTGCATTGCTTTACCAACCGGATCTTCATCACCAAAATATGTTTTTGCCAATGATGATGAAATTATTATTGATGAAGGATCATTCAACGCGCTCTTTGTTCCCTTCAGCATTTTTACAGAAAACATATCAAGCGCTTCCGGTTCCATAAATGAACCGCTCTTTGTTAATTTTTTTTCGCCATAGGAAAGAATATGATCTTCATTCCATGAAGACACGGTTAGGTTTTTGAAATCACTTCCATAACTTTTTCGAAGCTCATCGCCGAGCGGATGTGGCAGCGTTATTCCTGAAGCCACTTCTCCATTTATACTTACATTTTGCATTATCTGCGCGATGTTGTGATAGTTTGCAAAATCTTTATTAAAGGATAATTCATCCCAGATCCAAAGACCGATAAGCATCGCAACCGCCATTCCAACTGCAAGTCCGCAGATATTTATAAAAGAAGAAGTTTTGTTGGTGCGTAAATTTCTCCACGCGATCTTGAAATAATTTTTTAGCATAAAAAGATAATTTAACTACTCAATTCGAAAATTACTCAATGCCTCAATTGAGCTATTGAGTAATTGTTACATTTTCATATTTATTCTGTTCTTAAACTTTTCACCGGGTTTGCAACCGCCGCTTTTATTGCCTGGAAACTCACAGTGCCTATTGCTATTATTATTGCTGTAATTCCGATAACTAAAAACATCCACCAACTGATGTTGATGCGATATACAAAATCCTCCAGCCATTTGTTCATGATCCACCATGCGAGCGGTGTTGCAATTACAATGGATATAATTACCATTATTAAAAATGATGATGATAAGGTGGTGACGATATCTTTTACACTTGCACCAAGCACTTTGCGGATGCCGATTTCTTTTGTGCGATTGATGGCATTGATTGCAGATAAACCAAACAATCCCATGCATGCAATCAGTATCGCAAAAAAGCAGGAAGCCTGGATTGCTTTTTGCCAGCGCATATCCGCTTCATACATTTTAGCAATGGTTTGATCGAGAAAAGTATATTCGAACGGATAATTGTTGGTGATCGTTTTCCATTCTTTTTCAATTTTTAAAATTGCCGGTTGCATTTGTCCGGCTTTTATTTTGAACATGAAAGACATTTCAAAGCCCTTTACAAGCCTGTGTTCTTCCGGTTGAATTTTTTGGGAGAGTGATTCAAAATGATAATCTTTTACAACGCCAATTATTGTTGCATTAATCGGCTCGCAGAATTGATCAAGCTTTGCTGTTTTCCCGAGCATGTTAAAAAGAGTTTCATTAACAACAACTGCTCTTACACTTTTGGAAGTGTCGGAAGATATATTTTTTGAAAAAGGTCTTCCCCGTACAAATTTCAATCCTAACATTTCAAAGTAATCATAATTAACAGTAAGTTCCTTGCGCCATTTTTGTTCTCCATTCAACCTAAATCCATTGGTATTGCCTGAGCCATCAAGTCCGCCATTCATTCCAGAGAAGTAAGATATATATGGTTGCGTTTTTGCGAAATCGCTTAACCCATCATGAACACGCTTTGTAAATTTATTATCCCACGTAGGGTTACTTACCATTAGTATTTGTTCTTTATCAAAACCAAGATCTTTATTATTGATGTATTGCATTTGTTTTTTGATTACAAATGCTGAGATCATAAAAACTACACAGGCTGTATATTGTAATACAACCAACACTTTCGAAAACCGCGGATTTATTTTTAGGGTTTGAAAACTTTTGATGATAGAAGCCGGTTTCATTTTTGAAATGAGCAGTGCAGGGTAGTAACCTGCTATTATGCCAAGTGAAAATGATAATGCGACTGATGCGAGCAAAACTTCTTTCCAGGATATGTCTTTTAAATTTAATTGTGTGTTGATGGCGTTATTAAATAACGGAATAAATAATTGCGACAATAACAACCCAACTATCACCGCTATAATTACGATGATCTGCGTTTCAACCCAAAATTGTAAAACGATAGATTTTCTTTTTGCACCCATCACTTTACGAACACCGACTTCCTGTGATCGGGCCGCTGCATTGGAAATTGTAAGCAAAATATAATTAAGGGAAGCGATCAATAAAATAACAATTACAAGACATGCTAACTGGTAAATATTTTTTGCATTAGCGTAATGTCCCCAGTCGCCCGAGATATTATAATGACACGCTGTTAATGGGCGCAGATACCAGTGAAAATTGTTGATGTTCGCCTCTTTGAAATCTTTTACATAATCAGCAAAATAAGTTTTTACCCATGCATTTAATTTCGCCTGAAATTTTTCAGCAGAAACCCCATCTGCTAATTCAACAATAAAAACATGATTGCTCCGGTTAAACTTCTGCGCAATGTTTCGGAAATATCCGGGGTCGGATATTAACGGA
>DATHPY010000204.1:0-6339 GCA_035483315.1 Puia sp.
TTATTTAATCAGGATGTTCTTCTTTCCAGATGGGTAAAAAAAACTTACTGCAATTTAAAATGTATTCATAAAATTCCCAGTCGGTGGAAAAAGATTTTACGAGCTGATAACTTGGCCGGTATTGCCGCATGAATGTATCAAGAGCTGGTGGTTGCAACCCCGTAACTCTTTTTACAACAGCTTTTGAAAACCGGTGATCAACATAATTTTGCTGTTCTTCCTCTTCAAGACGCTGCTGGAGCGCAAGCATTCTTTTATCATTTTTCGAATCGAAAAACATATCCATATTGAACCCCATTCCAATTCCGGCTCTGCGGTTTGTTTTCATATCATTTACATATCCCGGGCTCTTATAATCAAATATTTTTTGATAATCCCTGCGGGTTTCAAGTGAATCAACTCCGTAATTTTTTTGATTAACAGATATTGATTGCAAAGTATCTACCGCTGCATCAATACTAATATTAAATTGTGATGGTTCTATAATTTCATTCACCGGAAATTTTGGAGAACCTTTTCCCAGGTAAGAAAAATAAAGAGAATCTCCTGCGCGAAGTGTGATGTGGTAATGCCCCGAAGAATCTGTGACCGTTCCTGCGCCCGACGTGCTCATTACTGACACTGCCTGCATCGGATAAAGTTGTGAGCGATCGTACACTGTTCCTTTTATCAGTACTTGCGCAGTAACTAACTGGTTGCACAATGTAAATATCAGCAATGAAAAAATATTCCGCACAAGCCGTCAATTATTTTATCTGAAAGCTAAATCACAATTTATACTTCATACAAAAAAAATCGCCGATTAACAATTCGATAATAAATTAATAACATTGTTAAATCACTTTAATTCTTTCATTACTTCCTTCATAAAAGGCAAAAGTTCATTTGCCATTTCTTCATGCTCCTTTATTGTTGGATGTTCATCGCAGCCGGTCGCGTGCATTGATTTGAATTCAAAAATTTTTATTGCGCGTGCAGATATTGATTGTTGAGTTATTAATGCGCGAACTGCTTTTAAACACAACAATAATTTTTCTGCATTTTTTCCATTCAGCATTGGGCTGGTTATTAAAACAATTTGCGTGTTTGCATAATGCCCATAAATTATTTTTAAAAATTTGACGTAGGTGTCAACAAAAATTGCGGAATCAAAAGGTTTGCGTGGGATTTTACCATCGCCGCCACTCAAATCATTTGTGCCAAGTGCGATCACTACAATATCGGGAATATAATTTTTAAAATTCCATCGTGCCGCGCTATCTATTACCAAATACACACTTTCATATTGTTGCGGAACTGTTGGTCCGTCGCTGTTCCAGTTACGATAAATTCCGGCGCCGCTGATTGCGCTCAGCATAAAATCAGCATTTAGACTTCTTGCAATACGCGGCGCGTAACTCCAATATGCATTGTGCTGATCGTACCATTTACTTCCATTGTTGCAGGGAATTTCTTTATCATCATCACCAAATCCACAGGTGATGCTGTTTCCGATGAATTCGATTTTCTTTTTTGAAGATCCGTTCACACGTTTCAATTTTAAAGCTTTAATATAATTTACACTCACCAATCCGTTTTGCGCCTCTGTTGCTTTATAGATTCTTAGCAAATGCCATGCTTTTTTTTGTGTTGCAGTAATTACATAATCATAAGCGTTAGTATTGGCAACTTTTATTCTTCCTTTATATTTATTATCTAATTCAATAGCAACGTAATTATAATCTCCGGACGATGCAACATTAGTGAGACCAACAATGCACGAATCCCCGGCGAACTGAAACTCCGCATAAGATGCAGAGCTTATTAACTTAACATTTTCATTATTTTTTATTGTACGGCCGTGATAAATAACTACGGAATTATCAGCGGCAGTTTTTATTATTTGGGCAGTATTTGTATAAAAACAAATACTCAGTAAACCGATGAAAAATGGTTTCATAACTATTTTTTGATGAAGATTAGTCTCACCTGAAAGTAAATATAAAATTTTTCCTACCTTGACATTCTAAAAACAACTAAATATGAAACACACTTTTCTAACGGCTTGCCGTTTTCTTCTTTTTTCATTTGCATTTTTGAGTAAAAGCTATGCGCAGGCATTAAGCTCCGAAGATATAAAAGCGCAATTGGTAAAAGAATGGGAACGCGCCAAATCCTACACTGTTGAGTATCTCAATGCCATGCCTGCAGATAAATATTCTTTCAAAGCTGTTGATAGCATCCGCAGTTTTGCGCAGCAAATGTTGCATTTGTCAGGGGGCAATCTATTTTTAATGTCAAAAGCATCACCAATCGCAATTCCTTCATGGGGAAATTCCGAACTTGAAAAAAGTTCAACTGCGCAAAGTAAAGATTCGGTGATGTATTATGTAACTGCCAGTTACGATTATTGCATTAACGCAGTAAAAAACTCCGACGTAAATAAATGGGGAGAAAAAGTAAAAGTGTTCGGCAATGTCGAAGCAACAAGATTTGCGCTTATGCTAAAAACGTTTGAACACCAAACACATCATCGCGGACAAACAACTATTTATATTCGCTTACTTGGCATTCGTCCACCGAATGAAAGATTATTTTAACGATTATTGATACAATAAAAAACCGTTTCGTGATGAAGCGGTTTTTTATCACCATTCCTCAATATCAAATTGCACCAGGCGTTCCTGACAGAACGCGCCTCTGGTTCAAAATTCTCCTACCAACGAGATGTTCCTACGGGGAACACAGCTCTAATTCAAAATCGAAATCATTTTCAGTTTTTAATAACGCTTTTATAATATTCGCAAACCGTATTCATCACGCAAATTTCACACTTGGGATTTGTCGGTCTGCAAATTTCACGCCCCAAAAAAGACATCGCCATTCCAGCGTCCCATTCTTTTTGAGGAAGAACATCCATTATTTGTTTTTCAATTTTTTTCGGATCAGTTCCGGAAGCCATACCAAGTCTTGGCGCTACACGCACAACATGCAGATCAACAATCACGCCTTCTGCAGGTTTGTCGGATTCTCTCAATATTACATTCGCAGATTTTCTTCCGATGCCTGGCAACGCCGTGAGTCCATCAAGTGTGAGCGGAATATCTTTATCAGATTTGATTGTCTTCCCGATCTCCGAAAGCCATTTTGCTTTATTACCGAAATTGCGAACATCGCTGATCAGCGAAGATAAAATTTCGGGCGTTGATTTTGATAATGCTTTCATATCCGGAAACGTTTTAAAAAATTTAGGGGCGATTTGATTTATGTGTTTATCAGAATCCTGCGCAGATAAAACAACCATCACGATAAGCTGATAAACATTTCCATAATCCAATGGATGTTTTGTGCCCTTATATTTTTTCAGCAAAGGTTTAATTGCATCAGACCAATTGACGGAAGCCATAAATTATTTTATTATTTATTTCGAATTTACACTAAGTTATTAATTTGAAATAACTGTTTATTTAACCGGCCAATGAAAACACAAACCATAACCATCAGGGTCGGAAAAATGAATAGCTTTAAAATTATATTGTGTAATTGCCGGCTCTTTCATTTCCAATCCAACTGCGCGAAATTTTTTATATAGCGCGTCTATATCTGCGCAACCAAAATAAAGAACTGTGTCATTATGTGCTCTTATTCGTGACTCATCCGGAGCATTAGGTCTGTTCTTCTTTTCATATTGTGTGTTCAGCATCAGTTCAATTTCATCCATTTTCAAATACACAAAATTACAATCGTCTCCCTTTTCAGGTTCTGATTGCAAATTAATTTTGAATCCAAGTTTATCTCTGTAAAAAACAAGAGACGTTGGCATGTCGAAAACCTGGAGTAATGGAGCTATGCCGTAAATTTTCAGAGAATCAATTTGATTATTTATCTCCATGATATTTCTTTTTAAATCATAACATCATCATCGGATCATCGCACACTCTGAAGCTGTCACTAAAATTATCAATTAAAATAACGTCTTCATCTGATAATTGAAAATTCAGCGAATCAAAATTTTCCTGCAACCGTTTTTTATTTGATGATTTCGGGATTGCAGAAATTCCATGTTCAATATGCCATCGTAAAATAATTTGCGCAGGAGTTTTTCTGTATTTGTCAGCAATTTTTAATAATCTTTTATCATCAAATTTCTTTCCCCGTGCAATTGGAGAATATGCCTGGAGTTGAATTTTTCTTTCTTTACAATGATCAAGTAATTTTTTTTGAAAAAGCCACGGCGTGAATTCTACCTGGTCAACAGCAGGTATCATATTTGAATAAGTTGACAATTCATTCAAAAAAGGAAGTAAATAATTTGCAACGCCAATTGCCCTGACTCTTTTTTCAGAATATAATTTTTCAAGTGCCAACCAGGTTTCTTTTCTTTTATTTTTTATTGGCCAATGAACGAGATAAAGATCTATATAATCAATATTTAGTTTTTTCAAACTCACATCAAATGCACGCAACGTCGAATCAAAACCCTGATCGGTATTATTAACTTTTGTTGTCACAAAAATTTCTTCTCGCGGCACTTTACTTTTTCTTACTGCATTGCCAATTTCTTTTTCATTTCCATACATCGAAGCGGTGTCAATCAAACGATATCCGATTTCCAACGCGTCGAATATCGCTTGCTCGGCTTCTTTGCCGTACATATCCCACGCGCCCAAACCAAGCAACGGCATTTGCATGCCGTTGTTTAATATTGTAAAAGGTTGTGATGAATTCATAAGTAAAAATCATCTTACCATTTTTCCAATCCCAATAATTTTTTTCCGAGATCGGAAAGTTGCGCAGTTTCGTATTTTATTTTTTCCCAATTGCGCGGATCGCCGGGGAAAGCATAACCTTCCGGCGCAATTCTATCTTTCCATGAATTAACGCGCCACTGACGCAAGGGCTCATTATCTTCTTCCGCCGGCATCATGGAAATATATTGGGCGATGCGAACCTTATCTCCGCTTCGGTTTGGTCTTATTCCATGCGGTTGCAGACTATTAAAAATTAAAAGATCGCCAGCTTCCATTTTCACTTTCTTTAATTCAAATCCACTTACATCAGGTTTAAAATGATCGCGATCTTCGGGCTGAGTTAATTTCCATGTTTCGTATGTGCGAAATAATTCCGGCACACATTGAAAACCGCCCATGTTTTCATCCGTCTGATCTGCGAGCGCCAGCACACCTTGCACATTAACTGGTTTTGTATCCGGATCATAATCCCAATGAATAAATCCTTTGTATTCAAATCCGGGTCGCATCGGAAAATTTAAATTCGCGCGATCAATCGTGACCCATAATTTTTCTGTTCCCCAAATATCAACAAACGCGTCGTACACACGTTGCATTTGCCTGTTGTTCCATAAATATTGATTGTTATAAACCTCAACCATTCCTGTATTGGTGAGTTCTTTCATTTGCATTTCCGCGCGCGGAGGCGCATACCATGTTTCAGGATCGCCGGGATCTTTTTCTTCAAACTCCCATAAAAAATTTGCTGTTGTATACGCCTGTTCGCGGCTAACCGCATTTTTAATAACTATATATCCATTTTCTTTCCAAAATTTCCAATCATCTTCACTCAACACGCGCAATGGTTTTCCGTCGCTGCGGTTATTAAATTTTACTGCACTGCTTTTTGCAGTAGAAGGATTTCCGGGAATATCTTTATGTGCATTATTCGGCGCCATCGTTGGAGTCATCGTTTGTGTCATTGTTTTTTGTTCCATATAGCTTGTATTTTGTGAAGAAGATAAAAAAAAATATCGCATAATGAATTTAAGATTTTCTTTAGCAATCCTCAAATCAGAATTGAATGCCTTTTTTAGAGAGAAAAATTATGTACCAGGGGATAGAATAACTATTAGGCATCGTTGCGTCGCACTCTTGTGCATCAACAATTCTCTGAGCCGTCGTAAACTAAATTTAGCAGTAAAAATTTTGGAAGATGGAACGCAGATCAATTAAGATCGTTTATGATTAGCGCTGATAAAATCATAATCATCATAAAAAATCTGCGTTCTATCACTCAATAAAAAATTATTTCGCCGGTGTAATAACAATATTCCGGTAATCAATTGGTCCGTGATCTCCCTGTATCAACAATGGTCCCGGATCTTCTTCTTTGCTGTTAATCGCCCCGCCGGTTATGCCGGGAATTTCGCGGTTACATATCACCGTTACACCGTTGGCAACAACGGTTACCATTCTTCCTGTTAATGTAATATCATACGATTGCCATTCGCCGGGATCTTTTGCCATCTGTTCTGTTGGAGCAATAAAACCATATACCGCGCCGAGATAATCTTTCGTCGCTTCCTTGCCTTTGCTGTCTTCAATCTGCACTTCATAACGCCCACGA
>DATHPY010000205.1:0-4536 GCA_035483315.1 Puia sp.
TTAATTTCATTATTTCTTCACTTCCCTTAATTCCTTTTATCCCTGCTCCACCTTCGGGGATTATTATTGAGCCAGGATAGGTTAATTGTAAAGCTGAAATAAAATTTTCATCATTCTTTTTAAAATATTCATTACGAGAAATAAGCTCGAATTTCATTCCGTATTCTTTTGCCAGAATTAAAGTGTGAGATAATCGTTTTGTTTCTTCTCCGCGAATTATCCCGATCGAGGCTACGTTCAATTTTTTTGCCGCATACGCAGTCGCAATAATGTGATTGGAATATGCGCCGCCAAAAGTTATTATTGATCTTTTTTGCTGAACCGCATCGTCCAAATAATATTTTAGCTTAAACCATTTGTTGCCTGATATTATGGGATGAATTTTATCCAACCGCAAAACATCAATGCTCAATTTCTTTTCGGCAAATTCAGGCAAATGCAATTCATCAATAGTTGCCAGGTCAATGTCAATAATTTCTTTTTCATTCAACATAAAAGCAATTCTTACCGGCTGATTATTTTCTATAATTTCGTGCAACAAAAATAAAATAATAATGCAGCCGACACTTTTAATATTAGCAGCAGGAATGGCGTCAAGATACGGTAGTATGAAACAAGTGCAAAGTTTTGGACCGAGCGGAGAAACGATAATGGATTATTCAATTTACGACGCGATAGAGGCGGGATTTGGAAAAGTTGTTTTTATTATCAGGAAAGAATTTGCGGATAATTTTAAAGAAATTTTTGAACCGAAACTGAAAGGAAAAATAAAAACAGATTATGTGTACCAGGAAATGGATGGATTTACCGGCGATCACAAAGTTCCCGCGGAAAGAACAAAACCGTGGGGGACTGCGCATGCTGTTTTATCTGCTGTTAATGCGGTTCACGAACCATTTGCCGTAATTAATGCGGATGATTTTTATGGACGTGATGCATTTGAAAAAGCTTATAAATTTTTGACCACAGATTGCAGCAGCAATTTATATTCTATCATCGGTTATGAATTGATCAAAACGCTTTCGGAAAATGGTTCGGTGAGCCGTGGTGTTTGCCAGGTTGATGCAAACAACAATCTTGTTTCTATTGCAGAAAGAACAAAGATCTATATGAATGAAGAAAAGAAGATCACTTACGAAGAAAATGATAAGAAATTTGAAGTTCCATCAGCTGCAAAAGTGTCTATGAACTTTTGGTGTTTTGATCCGTCTGTTTTTGAATTTATAAAAATTATTTTCAAGGATTTTTTAGATGAGAATATTAATAATCCGAAAGCGGAATTTTTTATTCCAATCATCGGCGACAAATTTATTCACGACGGGAGAGGAGCGATAAAAGTTATTCCTACTGATGCGAAATGGTTTGGTGTAACCTATAAAGAAGATGCGCCTGATGTGCAGGAAAGTTTGAATAAATTAATTAATGCCGGAGTTTATCCGAAGAATTTGTGGGCGTGAATTTTTGAAGTATGAGTTATGAACTATAAGATATGAAGTATAAGCCGGTTGTAAACCTACAGCTGCATATTGAACTAAAAGTACAAGAGTGCAACGCAAGAATATTTAATAGAGTTCAAACGCTGGTTACAAAAAAAATTAATTTATAAATGATAATGGAGAATTGATAATCAGTAAACAATTTTCGAATTGAAGAAATCGTACATCTAAAATCGTAAATTCTCAGTAGCTTTTTACTATAAAAATACAGTCTTCAATTTTTCTCAGCTGGTCAACACGATTAAGATCTTTTACTGCTGAAGATGTTGACAATTTGATAGACGCATTTAGCGATGTGTCTTTACGAATTTGATCGAGCGCTTTATAAATGTTGATGGATTTGCTTGAAAAAACCACTCCTTCGGCAGTGGTTTGTTTGCCGCTAAGGATACCGATTACTTCTCCTGAGGGATTAAAAATCGGGCCGCCTGAATTACCGGGATTTGCGGAAATAGCAATTTGATAAGAAGTTGTATCGCCGTTATAACCCGTGTGTGCGCTTAAATAACCTTTACCATAAACAATTTCATTTCGGGGAAAACCGAGTGTGAAAATTTCTTCACCAACATCGGCAGAAGATTTTCTGATACTATATGGAACGGACCGGTAAATGAAATTTGAGTCTATGATTTTGATAATAGCCACATCTGTTGTATCGTTGGAATAAACTTCGGAAGTTTTAAAATATTCACCTCTGTTATTCACTACATAAACAGAATCTGCTCTGCTTATTACGTGAGCGCTGGTAACAATGTATCCTGTTCCATCAACCAAAAAACCTGTGCCTCCAAATTTTCCACGGGCGATAGGTGGAGCGGATGAAGATTTTAAATTATTAATTACAACTCCCTGATCTATTACTGTATTTTTTACCCTGCTGATTTCTTTTTTTAACTGTGCAATTTCCGGATTGTTTGTTTTTGGACTAAAGTAGGCGACGAGTCCGCTAATACCAACTGCAGTGATTCCTGCGATGCAAGCTGCAACTGCAACAACGCGTTTATATTTTTTCCAGATGGTAACGATTTTTGTTTGTGAAGGTTCTTTGATTATTCCTTTTTCAAATAATTGATCGTGGACATGAAGCAACTGAGATTTAAAATTTTTTCTTTCGCCGAATTTATTCATCTGGTTCAGGAAAATAGTATGCTCAACAACCATCTGGTCAACCTGTGGATTGCTTTTGCGTAAGTGTTCAAAAAACACTCTTTCTTCAGGAAGCATTTCGCCCCTGATATAGCGTTCAATAGAATCCATCATATTAATTTCCTGCATCACTTCTTGTTATTATATTGATCGAAAAACATTTTCTTTAACCGCATCAGGCATTTGTACTTCTGATTTTTTGCATTGTCTGCATTTGTGTATCCAAAATTATTTGCAATTTCAACCATACTTTTTTTCTGCAAATAATAAGCTTCCAATAAACTTTTACAAGGTTCGCCCAAATGCTGCATCGCTTTTTCCATCAGCACAAAATCATTATTACGTTGTTCGTGCAATTCCATTTCTTCTTCAATTGCTACCAATTCTTCGAGGCTTTGAATTTCCGGAGTTATCTTTTGCAATTGATTCAATCTTTTCAACCAAAGTCTTCTGCATACTGAATATACATAAGTTTTGATCTGGCAGTTCAATTCAAAAGAACCCGATCTCACTTTTTCGTACAACACGATCATCGCTTCCTGAAAAACATCTTTTGCATCGTCCGAAGAACCACTGTTATTAAGGATCAGATTTTGCACCATGGCATAATTTTCCTTGTAAATGGTTTCAATGGCCTGCCTGTTATTAAGAGCCAATCCGTGCAACAATTCTTGTTCTTTGGGTTCCGTCGTCACCGTTGATGCTTTAATTAATACCGAAATTTAATAATCGTAACCCAAAAATGAGATAAATTTTTCTGTAAACGGCTTTCTTTACAAACCTGTGATAATAAATGGGATAAAAAAAGAAAAAAAACTTGTTTTTGGGCGGGTTACTTTCTGTAAATACCGGTATTAACTTCAAACCATTCGTTAACAAACAAAATTTGAACACAATGAAAAAATTACTCGTAGTATTAGCAATCGGCGCATTTGCAGCCTGTAACGGAAGCGGAAGTTCAGCTTCAACTGATAGCACTGCAGCAAAAGATTCAGCAGCAAAGATGGATTCAAGCTCAAAAATGAGCACTGATACATCTAAAATGAAAATGTCTGATACTACAAAGAAAGCTACTGACACAACTAAGAAGTAAGTTTTTTTTCATATGGCAAGCAATCGTTAGAGCCCGTCCTGTTCTCAGGTAGGGCTTTTTTATTGTTGCTATTTGAAGACGCAAAAATTTAAAAATGTACGATTTCTTTATGTGAAATATTCGTGAGTAATTATCAATTCTCCATTATCAATTATCATTTTTTTTGTTTCCAGCTTTAGTTTTTCATAGCATCCTCGTTGCGTCGCACTCTTATACCTTTAGTTCAATATGCAACTGTGGGTTCACAACCGGCTACAAACTTTATACTTCATAGTTCATAATTCATAGCTCATACTTCATACTTACTCTACTACAATCTTCTCCACTTTCTTTCCTGAATCTGTAATTACAATAGCTACATAAATTCCTTTTGACACATCAGTTAAAGAAATGGTATTCTGAGTTCCGCTGGTAATTTTTGATTTGATCACTTTTCCTGAAACATCGCAGATCTGAATGCTGTTGCAATTAACAGATGTGTTCACATACAACAATCCTGTTTTTACCGGATTGGGGAAAATAGAAATACTAAAACTGTTTTGATCAAAAATAATATTTCGTATTTGAGAATACTGAACATTACCATCCGTATCCGTAATTTCCAAGCGATAATAATTATTTCCATCCCACAAATTATTATCTGTGAATTGATATGATGTTGTGTTATTATTTCCATCAACCGTTCCAATATTGTTGAAACCATTTCCATCACTGCTTTTTTGAACAACAAATTTTACAATGTTGGCTTGTGGTGCAATTGTCCATTTTAATAAACCTGCATCATTATTAATTAATGTCGCA
>DATHPY010000206.1:0-3465 GCA_035483315.1 Puia sp.
ATAATTATATCTTTTTGCAGCAGCCATATAATCTTTTACAAAATATGGATTAGTGCCAATATTTGCAGCAATGGTTTTTTCATCTTTTGTTGTTTGCCCAAACAACATATATATCTTACTAAAAAAATTATACAGCGCCGGCAATATCAATTGAATGGGAGCAGCCTTTGGATTCGCTTCAAAATATTGAACAATGCGTATTGCTTTGGAAATATCCTTTTTTGCAAGTGCATCCTGCAATTCAAAAACATTATATTCTTTACTAACGCCGACAAATTGTTCAATATCATCTTCAGTGATACTTTTTCGGGAACCAAGATTTATCAAAATTTTTTCCAGTTCATTATTAATGCGGCTAAGATCATTCCCGATATGCTCAACAAGCAATATCAAAGCTTTTGGCGTAATTGTATATCCTTTCGATTTTACCAAATCGCTTGTCCACTCGGGAAGTTGGTTCTCATACATTTTTTTTGTGGAAAATAATTCCGCTTTTTCTTTCAACAGTTTTGCCATCTTGCTTCTTCCGTCAATTTTTTTTTCTTTATAAGAAACAACAAATATTGTTGATGAAAGTGGGTTTTCAATATATGGTTCAAGCTTATCAATGTCGCGCATTTGTTGCGCTTCTTTCAACAACACTACTTGTTTATCGCCGATCATCGGGTAGCGGCGGCAGGCATTAATTACATCTGCCCACAAAGCATCTTTCCCATAAAAAACACTCAGGTTAAATGCAGCTTCTGAAGGCGAAAGAATGTTGTGTTCAGCATAATTTATGAGCTCATCTATATAATATTCTTCTTCACCTTCAAACCAATAAAGCGGTTTAAATCGCTTTTGCTTCCAATCACCAATAATTTTTTCAACCGTCACTTGTTTAAATTTTAATGTACAATATTACGTAAAATATAAAGAGACAAGAATGTAGATATCTTCTATAATCGCCTGAGAATGAGCTGCCCAAATGTTAATAAACATTTGAAAGCAAAGCACAAAAAACAACTTTGGCACGGTTTTCGAATTTACGGGTAGTAGAAAACAATTTAGCTGTCAGCTAGCTAGCCTTAAAAAATTTTTATAACAATAACAACAAACCATGAGTACGACCAACTATCCATCAGCAATGCCCCAGAACGATCCTCCAAAAAAAGATTACAAAAATCTTGTAATTGGATTACTCGCAGCGGGTTTTTTAGGAACTTGGGGCTATGTGTTGTATAACAACAACAAGCAAGACCAGGTTCAACAACAACAGCAAACACAAATTGCTAAAGTAACAGACGAAAAAGGCCAGATTCAAAAGAATTTCGACGACGCATTAGTTCGTTTGGATTCTCTTACTGGTACTAACAACAAATTACAGTCTACGTTGAACGACCGTAATTCAGAAATCGCAAAGAAAAAATCAGAAATTCGCAGCATCTTAAACAAAAAGAATGCGACTGCTAAAGAACTTGCGACTGCAAAGGCTCTCATCAACGATTTAAATGGTAAGATCACTGATCTTGAAAAACAAGTTACTGATCTAACTACGGCTAACACACAGTTAACTCAGGATAAGACTCAGTTGACCCAGGAAAAAGAAAAGCTTACTACCGATTTGCAGACGACAACCGCTACAAACCAGGATCTTTCTAAGAAAGTAGATATCGCTTCTACTCTTAATGCATCAAACATCACCATCACTCCTGTTCACAGCAAAAGCAACGGACAAGAAAAAATGACAACCAACGCAAAGAAAGTTGACAAGTTGCTCATTGGCTTCGATGTCGACAATCGTATTGCTGCGACAGCACCAACTGATGTTTATGTTTGCATCACAGCTCCTGATGGAAAACCAGTATCAGTCGCTGCATTAGGTTCAGGAACATTTACAACACGCGATGAAGGTGACAAACCTTTTACTGCTAAAGTAGGTGTAGATTTTGAAGCAGGTAAAAAGAAATCAGTTCAATTTGCATGGAAACAAGATACTCCTTTCCAGAGAGGCATTTACACAATTCAGATTTATCACAATGGATTTAAGATCGGAGAAGGAACAAAAGAATTAAAGAAAGGTGGAATCTTCGGTTAATATAAATCAAAGTAATTACTCTGAAAAACCGAATAAAATAAAATGCCCCGCTTAACCGCGGGGTTTTTTTATTAGAGACAGTGAATGGCAAGTAGTAATAACGAGTGGGATAATTGTTTCTAACCCACTACTTACTTGCCACTCGCTACTCAATTATAATATCGCGCGGAGCGATGCTCTTCCTGTATTTATCGTTTGACCTTCGCCTGGTTTTCTTCCTTCGTATTGAAGATTCAATTCAAGATTGCCGCCTATTTTTTTGGTGAAGTCAATACTCCACAAAAAATTCTTCCCTGGCAGTAATCCATCAAGAATTACATAACTGATAGTTGAAGTAGGATTGCCCGAATATTGAATTCCGGTGTAAGTGAATTTTGCATCAATAGAAGTGCTTTGAAGAATATTGTATTTTATTTCCGTGTTTAGGGAATTGGATGAATACACTTGTCCGCCATACGCAGCTGCATTTGTTTTGCTGTAATATTTATATCCCGTTGTAATACGAAAAGTGCTTTTGCGCGTGTAAGTAAAATCAGGTTCGATGGAATATTGCTGAAGATTATAATCGCTGCTGTCAATATCGGAACTTGAACTGAATAACTGATTTACTCCTGTTTTAACAATTCCATTAAAAGCAAATGAGCGGGAAAAATTAATGCGTGGTCTGAATGTCCATTCGCGAAGCAGCTTACTTTCATAACCATAAGTCAGCAGAGATTTACCAGAACTTACAGAATTATTTACATCAAATCCCCATTTAGGATTGGCTTTATTGAATGAATAAGTATTGGTAAAAACCAAAGAACGTGTTATTAATGAAGTATCGTTCAGCGGCAATTTCCTTACCGGATTTAATTGCACCAATCCGTTAGCTTGTTCTTTCTGATTTAATTGTAGAGAACTTTGAAAATTCATGCCGCCCAATATTTTTTTGAATCCTTTATTTTTAAACGGACTTATAACCGATCGCGGATTGATGGTGAAGCTGTAATTAAAAGTGTTATAATTCGCTTTGATATAATTGCCGCTTGGCGTGTACACTTTAATGTAATCCGCCTGGTCCTGGAATTGTGCAAGAACAAATTCATTCAACTGCTGAATTCCATCTTTATTTAAATCAATCCAGGTGTATTGTCCTGTTCCGGCAGGAACCTGCAGGTAAGTATAAGTTTGTTTTTGTTCCTGCCCCGATCCTACTTCGAATAATACATTCCCCATCAAAAATCCTTTCCATTCGTTCACAATATATTCTGCGCGACCAAGCAAAGTTTTGTCCGACTTTTGCGAGTTCACCAAACTATCTAAAACATCCAGCGTCCGGTATGTTGCCGTGAAATGAAATTGATGATGTTTGTTTCTTAAAATATCTGCCGTAAGATTAAAACTTC
>DATHPY010000207.1:0-3220 GCA_035483315.1 Puia sp.
CGCAATATTTTGTATCTGCACTTTCAATCTTGCATTTGGCATTCCGACCTGTACTAATAGACCATTTACTTTTTCTTCCAGCGGTTTTATTTGCGCATTCCTGTTCTTTGAAATAGTTGCCGCCATTTTATTTGCGCTGTCAGATAATTTTTTCAATTCACCTTCTTTTGTCGTAATGTTTTCGTCTATATCTAAAACTGAACGTAATTTCTCAGATAAATTATTTTGAATGGCGATCAATTCATCAGTTGTTTTAACGCCATGCTTTTTTAAAAGTTTATAGCCAGTTGAAATTCGTTCGCTGATCTGTTCAATTTTTACAGGATCATAATTTATTTCATCATTGATCTGTTCAATATCTCCGGCAATATCCTGCAATTCAATTTGCGCAGACTGCAATCTTTCCAAAACAGTTACAAGTTTTGGATGAAATGAAGAAACGGTTTGCAATTGATTTGATAATAATTTTAATTGCTGAACCAACGGTTGCTCACTTTCTTTCAATTCATAATTTGCTTTTGTGAGAATACTTTTAATATTTTCTGAATTGCTGAGCAATTGTAATTCTGTATCAAGTTCTTCCAGTTCGTTTTCTTTATAATTTTCTTTTTCAAGTTCATCAAACAAAAATTTATTGTAATCATATTCTTTCGAGAACTGAGATTTTTTGTCAACTAAAAATTGTAATTCTTTTTTTACAAAAATTAATTGCCGAAACATTTCAGCGTATTCGTTGATCAGGTTATTGTGCGTTGCAAAAGCGTCGAGCACTTCACGCTGAAAATTTGATTCTCCCAATTCCAATGTATCAAACTGTCTGTGAAGGTCAACCATCAAAGAGCTCAAAAGCCGCAACTGCTCTAAGTTTACGGGCGTGTCGTTCACAAACGAACGCGATTTTCCATTGGCGCCGATTTCTCTCCGTATCATCAATTCATCTTCCGCATCAAGCTCATTTTCCTTCATGAAATTTTTTACTTCATAATTATTATCCATAAAGAAAGACCCTTCGATGATGCATTTTTTATTACGGTCAAGTAAAACGGAAGTATCTGCACGGTCACCAAGAATTAATGATAATGCTCCCATCAAAATAGATTTTCCTGCGCCTGTTTCGCCGGTAATGACATTTAAATTTTTAGAAAATTCAATAACTATTTCATCAATAATTGCGTAGTTCGATATCTGGAGTTTTTTCAGCATTTCAGGTAAGCAATTTACAAATTAATCAGTCATTGTTACATCTTGCAATTCCGGCTTTTGCTTTTTGATCAAGCGAATTTTTATACTCATGATCTTTCATATCAATACATTTTTGAAAGTAAACAATTGCATCGGCTTTGTCATTTTTCTTTTCATAAATATATCCTACCTGCAAAGCGGAACGCGCAGCAAAATATTCTTTACGATGCTCACCCATTTTAATTGTAATAAGATATTCAGCAATGGCTTCATCTTTTCTATTCATATCATCATAAATTCTCGCAAGACGATAAGTAAATTCAAGTTTTTCCTGCGGTAATAAAAAATCGGCAGAAGTTTTTCCCTGTAAAATTTGCAATGCTTCCGCATAATATCCGCCATCATTTAATAATCTTGCTTTTAATAAAAATTTGTTTGGCCAAACTCCCGACAGCGCTTCTTTTTGCGCCTGTTTTTCCGCTTCTGTTCCCGCGCTTTCCTTTTGAAGAATTAATTTTCGAGCGGCATCTGCTCTTTTTTGATCATCCTGCAAATAATAAAACCAACTCAATTTTTGCAAAACATCTTTCACATAAAACTTCCCTTTAAAATTTTGTACAAACCTGTTGAGATAAATTGCCGCATCAGGTTCAAGGTGATTTAATTTTGCATATCCTATTTCCATATCCCACACAGGCATATTTAAATATCCGGCGCTATTATTTTTTTGTGAAAGAACATTTATCGCATACGAAGATTGCTGATTATTTATTCCAAGATTAGCTGCGAGATAAGTAAACAAATGGTTGTTCTTAACATCAAGATTTTTTTCAGTGATGAATTTGAACACTTCATTCTTTTTGTTTTCAATATAAAATTTAAGGTAGAGATAATAAAAGATGGCTTCATCGTGATAAAGCGACACCCATTCATTATTTGCATTCAAAAACCTTTCGAGTTGCTGCATTCCGGTTTTGATGCTTCCCTTTATTCCGAGTAAATTGCTCAACCATTTGTATCCGTCAGGAATTGTACCGGCAGCAACTTGCATGGAACCATACAACATATCATTCGGCGCGAATGATGGAAATTTTTTTTGATTTTCTTTACTGAACAAAAACGACCGTCGGAATTCCCAACCCGCATTCCAGTTATCACCGAATTTAATTTTTACAGCAGCCCATTGAAAATGAATTATGGATTTTGTAAAAAGAAAGAACGGAGATGATTCCGGACCTTTATCCATCAGTTTAATTCTTTTTTCCAGGTTATCTTCACGTGTTTTGAATTCAGCCGGATCTTCATTAAAAAAAAGAATGAAAAAATCAATATAATTTTCCAGGTAGCATGGAATAAGATTATTCGGATGTTGTTGTTTTTCTACGTCAATAATTTTCTGCCCGTCATCCAATTTTAGCATAATAATTTGCTGGTACGCTTTCTGACATTGAGCATTAAAATCAAAAACTTTTTGAGCAAAAATTTTTCCCGGAGAAAAAAATAAGCAGAAAGAAAAAGATAAGGCGTACACTAACCTTTGTAACGTTGAGCTACAAATGTATTTTTTCATATTTGCAAGATAACTAACCCGTATAAAATAAAAAAGGCGTTCATGTGAACGCCTGTAATAACTTATCATTAATAACTTAACACTTTTACTTTACTTCAACTGCGTCATTCAATTCGTTATCCACCAAAATTCTTCCGCAGTTTTCACAAACGATAATTTTTTTATGCTGACGGATCTCACTTTGTCTTTGTGGCGGAATTGCATAGAAACAACCACCGCACGCATCGCGCAAAACCGGAACAACAGCTAAACCATTTCTATAATTTTTACGAATGCGATCATAAGAATTCAACAATCTGGGTTCAACTTTTTCTCTCGCATCAGCTGCTAATTTGCCAAAATGCTTTTCTTCCTTTTCAGTCGTCGCGATAATTTTATCAAGCTCGTCTTTTTTATTTTTCAACACGCCATCTTTCGCAGCAATATTCTTTTTTGCTCTTTCAAGCAAAACCACTTTTTCACCAACTT
>DATHPY010000208.1:0-3378 GCA_035483315.1 Puia sp.
TCAATTCTGTAAACATAATCCTGTAACCACTGATGCATAAAATACCACGCGATTGGTGATGCAATTACAAATGCAATTCCGATCAGTACAATAAATTCTTTTGAAAAAAGATAAACGATGTTTGTTGTTGTTGCGCCAAGCACTTTGCGGATACCAACTTCTTTGATACGCTGAACAGCCATGAAAGATGCGAGTCCGTACAAACCGAGACAACTTAAAAATATCGCGATGGCAGCAAATATTTGATAGAGGTTTGATAATTGTCTTTCCTGTTTGTAAAAGCTATCAATTTTGGAGTCGAGAAATTTATATTCAAAAATAAAATCAGGATAAGTCTGCGACCATATTTTTTCGATTGATTTCATCGAAGATGAAACATCATTTGTTGAAAGTTTTATTCCTGCAACGCCGTAAGCTCTTTTAAATGTTGTCATAAGCACTGGCGCAAGATCCCGTCGAAAAGACCGGGAGTTGAATTCTTTTATCACGCCAACAATTGTTCCGTTAAGGTGTCCGCCCCAAAGACTGACGGTTTTATTTATGGCATCTTTCGGATCTTTAATACCGAGATTTTTCAGTAATAATTCGTCAACCAAAAATTCGCGTGCGGTGTCAGAAGCTTCTAAATTTCTTCCTGCAACTAACGGCAACTTATATGTCGGGAGATAATTATTATCAACCCATTTTATTATTGCGTAAAAATCAGTTTCCTTGGCTGCATGATTAAAATTAAAAGTTGTCCAGTTATCATTATCATCTTCAATCGGTGTGTTGGAACTGAAACTAATATTCTGAATTCCTTTTACACCCGCTAATTCTTTTCGCAAATAATCTAATTTACTCGTACCTGCGCTATCACCAGGGAAAGGAATATTCACGATCGCATTCTTATCAAATCCTATTGGCTGATTGGAAAAATAATTCATTTGCTTTACCATAATGAGCGTGCCGATGATCAATGCCTGCGCAATCACAAATTGAAATACCACAAGTCCCCTGCGCAGCGAAATTCCTTTTGTGCTTTTCGACATTGCAGTGCTTTTCAAAGTATGTATCGGGTTGAAGCGTGATAAAACAACCGAAGGATATAAACCCGCAAGCACAGTAACTACAACGGTAATTATAAAAAGAAACAAAATAATAACCGGATTACTGATAAGATTTATCGTCAATGGAAGTTCAACAATTTTGCTGAGTGATGGCAAAGCAGCAAAACTAATAGCAACAGCTAAGATCACAGACGCAAAAACAATTAAAAAAGTTTCCGAAATAAATTGCAATTTCAATTGAGATCTGTTGCTGCCCAAAACTTTTCGCACGCCGACTTCTTTTGCGCGGTTAATTGCCTGCGCGGTTGAAAGATTAATAAAATTTACACAAGCAATCAGCAAAATAAATCCTGCTATCAACCACAACGCGCGGATCAATTCCATACTGATTCTTTTATTGCTGTAATTACCAACCTGCGTATCGTAATGCACCTGCGATAATGGCTGAATGATATGACTGTCCTTATTATCAGCCGATTCCATTTTTTTTGAATATGCTCTGAGTTGTGTGTTGAATGCCGCGACAGAAGTATTTTGCGGCAACAAAATATAACAACCAAAACTTGAGTTGGTACCATCCCAGTTGGTTGATTTTGCAAGCTCGGCTGTAAAACCCGTGCCATAAACAATTACGATCTTTAATTGAAAATCTGTGTTGGCAGGAATTGTTGCCAGCACGCCGGTTATCTTTAACGCGTAATTGTTATTCCACTTAATAGTTTTACCGATAGCAGTTCTCCAATCGCCAAAATATTTTTCTGCAATTTCTTTTGTGAGTACCGCAGTATTCGGTTCATTCAGCGAGGCCGCACTTCCGGCGAGAAATGGAAAATCAAATACGCCGAAGAATGAAGGCTGAGTAAAAAAAACTCCTCTTTCTTCTTTGAATTTTTTCTCTGTTTTACCGTCATTACCCAGCACCATTATCTGATCGTTGTCTTCACTGTAAATCGGAACAACTTGCTCCACTTGCGGAAAAGAATTTTTTAAACCCGCCGGCATTGCAAACGGAACTGCCGATCCGTAAAAAACATTTGCAGCATCTGCATGATGATATTCTGTTAGCACACGATAAATGCGATCTTTCTTCGAATGAAAATTATCATAACTCAATTCAAACTGAATGGTAATAAATATCAGCAGACAAATTGAAATTCCCGCAGTTAATCCCGCAATATTTATAATGGTGTAATTTTTATTTCGTCCCAAAGAGCGAAACGCAGTTTTAAAATAATTCTTTAGCATAAAATGTATTTCTGATTTCTGATTTGGTGATTTCTGATTTGGTGATTTCTGATTTCTTTAATTCGCAGGTTCTTCATTAATTATCAGTTTTTTTGTTTCCGGCATTAATCCTCTCCTAAGCACCGTTGCGTCGCACTCTTGTACTGAAGAAATTCTATTCAGCATTGGTCCTCATTTTGTGATCTCCCTCTGTCATCTGCCAACTATCAACTATCATCTTCTTTCCTATACAATAAAAAACATGCCGTTGTACTTTACATTGATTATCATATTAATTGAGAAGCAAAATATACGAATCAGTTCGTTAATGATACAATTTGTGTCCGGTTTTGATACAGCTATACACTCTTTTTAAAAGTCTTTATTATTTGCTGTTTGTTGCATTGATGAAACACCCGGAAGCCGTGCCACACCTTAACATGCGTGATAAATTCTATTTTAACTTTTGAGGCGTGGCACGGCTAAAGCGCCTGCCATCTGCTTATTTTCGGTTATATATTACCGTTATATAATCTTACTTATCACATCTTTTAAAATTTTATTTTAAATCGCGTTCAATATGTTCGTATGATTTACCTTCACGCATTAATAATGTATGATGCAACCGGAGCAGCAATATGCACAACGGATTCAGCAATTCAGCGAAGAGTTAAAACGATTAAAAAAGATCAGTAGCCTCTTTGCATGGAGTCGTCTTGCTGTAATTATTATTCTTCTCGCAGGTGGTTGGTTTACCTGGCAACATGGTTTACTTATTGCTATCACAACTATTTTTCTTTTGCTTGTCGTATTTACCAGGTTGGTAATTATGGATACTGATAATGCCAACAAAATAAAACACGCAACCAATTTATTATTGATAAATCAAACAGAATTGGATATTGCCGCAGGAAAATATACTCACCTACCAAGCGGGATTGAATTTGTTCCGCACATTCACGATAACGCTTACGATCTTGATCTTTTCGGAAGAGCATCTTTGTTTCAATATATCAACAGAACAACTTCCTCGCAGGGAAATTCAACAATTGCAAACTGGCTTTTGAATTCTTCTCTTGTGGATATTATTATTCAACGCCAGGAT
>DATHPY010000209.1:0-2715 GCA_035483315.1 Puia sp.
CAACGCGAGCGCAACCAAATTTGGCGCGTAGTGTAAAGGCGCGTCGGCAGAGTTTATGCGGCGAATGGGCGCATCAAGATAATCGAATCCTTCTTTTTGAATATTGTATGTTAGCTCGGTTGAAACAGAACCGAAAGGCCATTGCTCTTCCACAATTATTAAGCGGTTTGTTTTTTTCACACTTTCCAAAACAGTATGCCAATCCAGCGGACGGATTGTGCGGAGATCAATAACTTCGGCGCTTACATTTTCTTTTTCCAGTTCAACAGCCGCGCTGAGCGCAACTTTCATCATTTTATTATAAGAGACGATGGTTATATCTTTTCCTTGCCGCTTCACATCTGCTTTTCCCAATTCAATATAATATTCTTCTTCCGGCACTTCGGATTTATCACCGTAAGTTGTTTCACCTTCCATAAAAATCACCGGGTCTTCTTCGTAACGGATGGATTGTTTCAACAAACCTTTTGCATCATAACCATTGCTCGGAGAAACCACTTTTATACCGGGAATATTTGCATAATAATTTTCGAACGCTGTAGAATGTTGCGCGCCCAACTGACCGGCAGAACCATTTGGTCCACGAAAAACGATCGGGCAACCAACTTGTCCACCACTCATAGCAAGCATTTTGGAAGCCGTATTTAAAATCGAGTCAAGTGCAAGAACTGCAAAATTAAAAGTCATAAACTCAACGATGGGACGCAATCCATTTTGTGCAGCGCCAACACCAACGCCGGTAAAACCCAATTCGGAGATTGGCGTATCAATAACGCGCTTCGGTCCAAATTCATCAAGCATTCCCTGGCTAACTTTGTATGCGCCATTATATTCTGCTACTTCTTCACCCATTAAAAAAACGCGGTCGTCACGACGCATTTCTTCAACCATCGCTTCACGTAAAGCCTCTCTAAAAGCAATTTGTCTCATCCTTGAAATTTTTATGAGTTGCAAAAATATCGGTAAACAGCCAAACGAGCAAATATGGGTGGGATAGTTTAATTGTTAATTGTTGAATTGTTTTCAGTGGATCTATTGTTGACAGCTAAGGCATCGCAGATAAAGGAGTTTTATTTATTTGCAATTTCTTCAAATAATTGGCTACTTCATAAAAACTAATAATCTTTATGTAGTTAAAGTAACCCGAAACTTCCAACAACAAAATAGCTAATCATGAGAAAAATTATTTTACTCGCATCTGTGATCATTGCTACAAGTTTCATTACACATAAACCAGAAACGCTCACAGCTGAAGAAAGAAAATTCGCAATTGATTATTTTAATAAAACAAAAGAACGTTTATTAAATGATGTAAAGGGATTAAGTGCAGCTCAGTTAAATTTTAAAGCCGATTCAACAAGATGGTCAGTTGCGCAATGTGTTGAACATATTGCATTGGCTGAAACCCTTATCTGGCAGTACATTTCAGCAACTGTAAAACAACCGCCAACTCCCGAAAAGAAAAGCCAGTCGAAATATACTGATGAACAACTGATACAACTTACCATTGATCGCAGTAAGAAATTTAAAGCGCCCGAGCCTTTACAACCGGTTGGAAAATTTGCCAACACCGATGAGGCGCTGAAATATTATACTAACCGGAGAGATTCAACTATTGCATATATTGGCAACACGCAGGATGACTTGAAGAATCATTACCTAACTCATCCTGTAATGGGCACATTAAATTTATACCAGGCTTTGCTTTTAATTGCAGCGCACAGTGAACGGCACACATTGCAACTGGAAGAAGTGAAAGCGAATCCGAATTTTCCGAAACAATAATTTTTTCATGAAACAAACTACAGAGCATCTGGATAAAATTGTTGAGGAATATTCAGAAAAATTAAAAACAATAAGTGAAGTTGATTATGCTGCAAAACCAAATCCAAAAAAGTGGAGTAAAAAAGAAATTGTCGGGCATTTAATTGATTCGGCGCAGAGTAATATCCGCAGGTTTGTTGTTGCTCAATATGAAAATGCACCATTTATAATATACAACCAGGATAAATGGGTTACTATTTCCAACTATCAAAATTATCCGACAAAAGATTTGATCGAACTCTGGACTTTACTAAACAAACATATTTGCATTATTCTTTCAAACACAAATGAAGAATCTGCTAAGCGCGTTTGCAAAACAAATAATCAAACAGAGCACACCATTGAATGGCTCGCGCAAGATTACGTCAAACATTTGTTGCATCATCTTCACCAGGTTTTGGATTTGAAACCTGTAGATTATCCTTAGATATTTTCTCTTTATTTCTTTACAAAAGCATCCGTTGATCATTGATTATCTTCGCAAAATAATTTTTATACAAATTAATACATGATTAGGATCGGCGAATACAATGTGATGAAAGTAATTAAAGAACAACCATTTGGACTTTTTTTAGACGACGGTAAAGAAGGCATTTTGTTGCCAAAACGTTTTGTACCAAAAGGTGCTAAAATTGGCGATGAGCTAAAAGTGTTTTTGTATCACGATGGAGAAGATCGCGTGATTGCCACCACACAGCAACCAAAAGGAATTTTGGGAGACATTGTAAAACTCCGCGTAGTAAGCGTTACACCGCACGGCGCTTTTTTAGACTGGGGATTAATGAAAGATATTTTTGTTCCCAAATCAAAACAGTTAACGAAGATGTTGCCGAACGGTGATTATTTGGTGAAAATTTATTTAGATGAAAAGACAGGAAGATTAGCCGCCAC
>DATHPY010000210.1:0-6944 GCA_035483315.1 Puia sp.
TGTTTAAAGATGGGATAGGCAAGTGTGTAATATCCTTTCTGAAAATATTCTTGTGCCTGTTTAAAACTCGCCTGAGGATCGCTGGTATAAAAAGTTTGCTGTGCAAATAATGAAAAAGAAAAAAATAAGAAACAAAAAAGAAGTGTTGCTTTCATTCCAATGTCCGTTGTTAGGCGTTAACGCGATAAAGTTTCTAATTATTTTATCGTTTACCAAACATCATTCCAAACACGTGTGGATAACGGTATAGATTAACATTTCTTTAGTGATGTAAGCAAATCATTTTATTTTTGTTCAAAACTTATACAAGATGAAAAGAATAATGTCAACCAGCTACTCAACGGCCGCATTCAACATCGCAACATTATTTTTGCGTGCAATTTTTGGAATATTAATATTCCTGACTCATGGATTGGTGAAGCTTAATAAATTCAGTGAAATGCAAAATACGTTTCCTGATCCGCTTCACGTTGGGCATCGCTTTTCGTTGATACTTGTAATTTTTGCAGAAGTAGTTTGCTCACTTTTGTTAGTGCTCGGATTGTTCAGCAGGTTTGCCGCCTTAGTTCTTTTTATAGATGTGACTGTTGCTATTTTTTTTGTTCATTTAGGTCAACCTGTTGATAAATTTGAAGTGGCAATATTACATTCAGTAGTATATTTTTCATTAGTATTAATTGGTCCCGGAAAAATCAGTGTTGATGGAATGAGTGGCAGATAAATTATGATACTAGCATCAGTTTTCATGGCATCATCGTTGCAAACGGAGTTTTGTTAATTTTTTTCTTTTTAGTAAAAAGAAAAAAATTAATCAATCCTTTCATCGGCGTATCAACGAGCATCTTTAGGTGCAATATTAATTCCGCAAAAAAAATATAACATACATTCATCTCATATTTCATAACTCATAATCCATAACTAAAATCATGTTTATTTCAGAAACAAAAGTTCGTGTTCGTTACGGAGAAACAGATCAGATGAATGTTGTTTATCACGGTAACTATGCAGAATATTTTGAAGTGGCGAGAACCGAATCCATCAGGCAATTAGGATTAACCTATAAAAAAATGGAAGCAATGGGAATTGTAATGCCGGTTGTTAAATTGCATATAAAATTTTTACGACCTGCTCATTATGATGATCTGCTTAATGTGAAAACGATATTGAAAGAGTTGCCGGCAAACCATCGTATAGAATTTCACCAGGAAGTTTATAATGAAGAAGGAAAATTGCTGACAACCGGAAAAATTGTTCTTTATTTTATGAATATAAAAACAATGGAAAAAACAACGATCCCAAAGCAACTCGAAGAAAAATTAAACTCGTATTTTAAATAGCTCTTTAGTTGGATAAAAGAATTGTCTCACAGATTTCAGAGCTTGCACAGATAAATTATAAAAACGCATCTGTGTAATCCGTGAAAATCTGTGAGAAAAAAAATTATATATGGAAAGAATTTCTGCAAGCATTATTACGATCGGCGATGAATTATTGATCGGACAAGTTATTGACACAAACGGCGCGTGGATGGCGCAGGAGTTGAATAAAATTGGCGTTTGGGTAAACCGCCGTGTGGCAGTTAGTGATAATTGGAATGAGATATGGAATACTCTTGACAAAGAAAGCGAAGAAGCAAATATTATTTTGATCACCGGCGGACTTGGACCAACTGCCGATGACATCACCAAAGAATTACTCTGCGAATATTTTGGCGGAAAATTAATTGTAGATGAAACAGCGCTTGCTAACGTAAAATATATTTTTGAAAGAGTATTGAAACGCCCGATGATCGAACGCAATTTAAAACAGGCAGAAGTTCCGGATGTGTGTACAGTCATTCAAAACAAACGCGGAACAGCTCCGGGAATGTGGTTTAAAAAAAATGAGAAAATATTCGTGTCTATGCCCGGTGTTCCTTACGAAATGAAAGGAATGATGACGGATAATGTGCTTCCTGAATTGCAGAAAAAATTTGTGCTTCCCTATATTACACACAGAACTTTATTAACTGCCGGAGTTGGAGAATCTTTTTTAGCAGAACATATTATTTTCTTTGAAACCAACTTGCCGAAAAATATTAAGCTCGCTTATTTACCCAATTATGGAATGGTTCGTTTGCGACTAACAGTGACGGGCGACAATAAAGAAATTACAGAGCAAGAAATAAATTCGCAGTTTGAATCGCTTAAAAAATTGACGGCGGAATGGACTGTTATTGACAGCGATCTGACCATGCAGGAAGCAGTAGGAAAATTATTAAAAGAAAAAAACCAAACCGTATCAACCGCTGAAAGCTGCACTGGTGGCTATATTGCGCACCTTATCACTTCAATTGCGGGATCAAGCGCATATTTTAAAGGAAGCGTGGTGAGTTATTCAAACGAGATAAAAGAAGATCTTTTGCATGTTAATGAACAAACCATCGCAACTGTTGGCGCGGTTAGTGAAGAAACTGTTCGTGAAATGGTGAAAGGTGCATTGGCTTTATTAAATACAGATTATGTAATTGCCACTTCAGGAATTATGGGACCAGATGGTGGAACTGCAGAAAAGCCTGTTGGTACAGCATGGGTTGCAGTTGGAAACAATGAAAAAACTATCGCGCAAAAATTTTATTTTCGTTTTAATAGAGAGCGAAATATTGAATTGACGGCAACAAATGCATTGAACATGCTGAGAAAATTTGTTGTAACCAATGGAGAAATGTGAAAACCTGCTTTCCGCAGGCAAGTGTGGAAGTGTGAAAATGAAGAATTACCTTTGAAAGTCGTTTCCCGCAAAGACGCGAAGACGCAACGTGGCGTATGTGTGGCACGCTTGAACTTGCCGGTTGTGATACTGAAGTTGAATAGAATATCAACTGTACAAGAGCCTGCCTGTCGGCAGACAGGTGCGACGCAACGATGTTGAATAGAGAACCGATGCCGGAAACAAAAGCTCCCATCCCCTAAAGGGGAGCTTTTAATAAAACAAGAATTTTTAACCCCCCTTCAGGGGATAGGGGTAAATATAAAATCTTTATGGCTCTTGTTGACCTGGTAATGCCGAAGTTGGGTGAAAGCATCATGGAAGCCACTATTTTAAAATGGCATAAACAACCCGGCGATTCTGTGAAGCAGGATGAAACTGTTTTGGAAATTGCCACCGATAAAGTTGACAGCGAAGTACCATCAACAACTGCCGGAATTATAGAGGAAATTTTATTTAATGTGAATGATGTTGTGCCAATCGGTACAGTGATCGCAAAAATTCGCAGTGATGTTGAGCAGGAAAATATAATTACGCCAACTGCAACTGCGCCCCAAATAATGCAGGAGAATTCGTTTCAGCATGTAAGCTCGGGAAACGGTCATCACAATTCCGAAAATAAGAATACCAATAAGTTTTATTCTCCGCTTGTATTAAATATCGCCGCAAATGAAGGTGTGAGTTTAAGTGAGCTGGAAAAAATTCCGGGAACAGGTAACGAAGGAAGAGTTACTAAAAAAGATATTTTGGAATATGTTGCGAGAGCCAAGGAACAAGGAACAAGTTACAAGGCGCAAGATACAAGTTACAGGGCGCAAGAGGTTACGATAATCCCGAACGATCAACGAACATCGAACAACGAACAACGAAACACACAACTCACAACCTACTCCGGCAATGTAGAAATTATTGAAATGGATCGCATGCGCAAATTAATTGCCGAACACATGGTTCGCAGCAAACATACCAGCGCGCATGTTACGAGTTTTACCGAAGCGGATGTCACCAATTTAGTGTTGTGGCGCGAGCGCGTAAAAAAAGATTTTGAAAAAAGAGAGAACTCAAAAATTACTTTCACTCCATTATTTATTGAAGCGATCGTTCGCTGCATAAAAAAATATCCGTTAATAAACAGTTCGGTTGACGGCGATAAAATTATTATCAAGAAGGATATTAATATCGGCATGGCCACTGCATTACAAAATGGAAATTTAATTGTTCCGGTTATCAGAAATGCGGATCAGTTGAATTTGGTCGGGCTTGCAAAACAAGTAAATGGTCTTGCGGATAATGCGCGCAACAACAGGTTAAGACCAGAAGACACACAGGGTGGAACTTTCACCATGACGAATGTTGGTACGTTCGGAAGTTTGATGGGAACGCCGATCATTAACCAACCTCAGGTTGCTATTCTTGCAGTTGGCGCTATAAAAAAACGCCCGGTCGTTATTGAAACTTCGCAGGGAGATTCGATCGCCATCAGGCACATGATGTATCTCTCGCTTTCTTATGATCATCGCATTGTTGATGGAAGTCTCGGCGCAACTTTTCTTACTGCAGTTGCGAATGAGCTGGAAAATTTTAATCCACAGAGAGACTTTTAATGTAAGATGTTTGATACGAGATGTACGATTTCTTTGTCTTCGGTTATTCGTTGCTGTTAGCTAATTTTTCATTGTTCATTTTTCACTGTTCATTTTGTTCCCGGCATTTATACTTTCTTAAGCATCGTTGCGTCGCACTCTTGTACTTTTAATTTTCTATTCAGCTCTGCATTACAACCGGCAAGTTCAAGCGTGCCACGGTTTTGAACCGTGGTATGCTAACACGCTGTGGATAAACGCTCATTATGAATTGTCATCTAAGTTTTGTAAATTCATTACAAACTAAACCCACAGCCATGAAAACATTATCTGAAACCTGGTTCGCTGATGGCTTTATTGATTTTGAGCTGAAGAAATATACGCTCCTCGCCTATCTACAGGAAGTAAATAAATATTTTGATCAGCATAAATTATACCCGCAATTATCCGACATCATCTTTCACTATAATAATCTTGTCGCATTTCGTGAAAACAAAAAATTTCTGCAGGAACAGTTTCCAAAAAAATTAAATGGCATTCAACTCGAAAAGTTGCAGGTGTTATACGAGCAAATGATACAAGATGATGAACTGATGCAGGAACTGGAAGAGATCATCAACTTCTCCACTTCTACAATGAAAAAAGCCATCAGCAACGGAACAGAGATATATGAATTCGTCGAAGAAAAATTAAAAATTTTCCCTGTTGGCATTATTCCGCTGGAAATAAATGAAGGATATTTTTTCCTGAGCGAACGTTCTTTTCATAATACTTTTGTTTACCAGTATCGTTTAAGTTTTTTTGAAAAGCACGATGAAAAATATCGTTCTATAAGAACAGAATTTGTTGATCGCTGGGAAAGAAATATGGTTAATACTTACGAAAATATCAAAGCGGAATTGATAAAAGCAAAAACAGATCTGCCAAATCCTGCCGTTTATTCTATTGAAACAGAATTAAAACTCCCGATGGAAGAAACGCTTCTCCCTATTGCTAAAAGAAGTTTAGTAAGATATATTTCGACAGCCGCTTAATAATATTTTTTACAATCAATTCTTTCGGTTCATATTGAGTGCAAACCCAACCGACAAACTCAACACGCCGTTACGCCATTTAAAACTGTCAACTTCGCCCTGGGATTGTCCTAAAACCAAATTAGTAAAAGTAGAAGTTGCAATTGAAGAAATACCCAGGTAGTAATTAATGCTGATTCTAAATCCCGAGGTCAATTGCACGCCGCTGATAAAATTCACACCAAAATCAAACTTTTTAAATAAGCTGTCCTGGAAAGATTTTGTTGATTCACCTCCTGCATTCGTGCTGCCAAATAATCCAAATCCAAAGTCCGGACCAGCGCCAATAAAAAATTTTGTACCACCGGGCACATCTGCTACATAATTTAAATTTAAAGGAACGCGCAGATAATACATTCTTGGTTGCAAAGGTTCGCCCGTAACATCATCACTGAAATTTGAGCCTTCACCACTTAATAATAATTCAGGGTTGAAATTAAAATTTGTTGATAGCGGGATATCGGCAAATCCGCCAATTTGGAATGATACAATATTACTTCCGCTTCTGCCGGCAGATTCTCCGCTTCCTGTAACGTGTATCCTTTGGTTGGCAAGATTAAGACCGCCTTTAATACCCAAAATAGGTTGAGAAAAACTAATAATTGAACAAAGCACAAATGAAGTGCATAGGAAAAGACTTTTCATGGTCGTTAGTTTAGGTGAGGTAAATAAAAATGAAAATTACAAAATTATTTTGTTTTTCGCATTGATGAATATACCAGCCAACTCTGCAAAACAACAGAGATAATGATCAGAAAAAATCCTAAGTAAAAACCCGTATTTAATGATCTGTCCTCCCGATAAATAATAAACGCTAAAATAATTCCGTAAAGTGGTTCAAGATTATAAGAAAGATTAACCGTAAACGCAGAAATCTTTTTTAACGCCTGCATGGAAAAACTAAAAGCAAGCACTGTACAAAACCAACTTAAAATAAGCAGCCAGAATGTATCTTTTATTGTAGGAACAAAATGATTAGCCGGAAACAGTTGCAAATACAATGGCAACAATAATGAAAGAAATAAAAATCCGCCGCTTAATTCGTATAAAGTGATTGTGTATGCATCTATTTTCTCTAACAATTTCTTATTAAGAATTGGAAAAAGACTTCCCAAAAGTGCAGATATCAATCCAACAATGATCCCGGTTTTGTATGTTGGATCAAAATGAAAAATAAAACAGATGCCAACTACAGCCAGCAAGCCTAATAATAATTCGCGTTTATTCAATTTTATTTTAAATAAAAAAGGTTCTAATAACGCAGTAAAAAATCCAATGGATGAAAAGCAAACTAACGCAATCGAAACATTGGCGTATTTTATACTTCCGTAAAAAGTTACCCAATGCAATGCGGCAAGAGCGCCAACGCCAAATATTTTTGCCAGATTTTTAAAAGAAATATTCAGCGCTTTTTTTTGAAACAATGCAATCAGCCATAAAGTAACTGCTGTAAACATTAACCTGTACCAAACCAATAAACCTTCATTCAATGTAATCAATCTACCCAGAACGCCGGTAAAACCTGCAAGCAAAACAGCAA
>DATHPY010000211.1:0-2337 GCA_035483315.1 Puia sp.
CTGTATTTCAATAACTTTTTCCATTTTTAATTATATACAAATGCGCTGGTGATTTGCACAGCGATTGCGTCAATAATAATTATCCAAACTGATGATGTAACCACTGCAGAATTTGCCGCAATGCCAACGCTTTCCGTTCCACGATTTGAATGATAACCTTTAAAACAACCGATGTAACCGATTATAAATCCAAAAAAAATTGTTTTGATCACTGCCGGAAAAAGATCAGAAAAAGAAAGCGATGCAATTGCTTTTCTGAAATAAAGCGGGAAGCTCATGTCTCCCGAAATACTTGTGCCGATATACCCGCCAATTAGCGCGACCGCATCAGCCAATGATGTCAACAGCGGAACCATAAATATGCAGGCAAGTATGCGTGTAACGACAAGATATTGAATCGGGCTTGCGCCGGAAACTTCCATCGCGTCAATTTGTTCAGTCACATTCATACTTCCTAATTCGGCGCCGATTCCTGATGAAATTTTTCCCGCGCATATCAATGCAATAATTACCGGGCATATTTCACGTATTGCAGAAACGGCAACCATTCCCGGAACTAAGCTTTCTGCACCAAATGCTTTCATTGAAGGTTCCGATTGCAGCGTGAGCACAAATCCTAAAACAAAACCAGTAACGGCAACAATAGGAAAAGATTTGTAGCCGATAAGATAACATTGTCTTGTTAATTCATTCCATTCAAAACCTTTTTTAAAAATATTTTTGAAAAATAGCATCAGGAAATCGGCTTGCTCGCCGATTGTACACAACACGTTTTTTATTGTCTGAAAAAAATATTTTAGCATATAGATCAGTCTATATGTAAGAAGATAAAAATTATTCCAAAAACATCCTGCAGTAAAAACTTTGTAATTGAATATGGATTAGCCTGTGAACTAAGGATTACCGTTATTTCATTCAGTTTTTCGCAAAACCAAATTCAACAATATGGGGATTTTTTTACTCGTTTTAGAATCGGGAATCGCCAAAACGTTGTTTTCACCTAAAAAATATTCAAATTAACGATGGCATATTTTTAGAATTAAAAAAAGTAACTCATTTAATGCTAAAAATTAATTTTATGTTAGTTTCAAAAAGAAAACAACCCAAAATTCCACAGCAGGTTAATATTAATAAACCAAAGGACATTACTTACTGGACAAAGAAATGGGAAATTTCCGCACATCAATTATTGGCTGCAATGATAAACACAAAAAGCACAAGCGTAGATCTTATTGCAGATTACCTGGAAAGATTTGGTTTTTACAATTTACCTACTGACAGGAATTAAGTTGCTGAGGTTGATCGTACTCTTTTGTACCTGCGTTTTTTGGTTAGTATTGTGCCATTATCATCCATTAATATTTTAGTGAAAGAAGCGCCGAAATAAAGTATGATGGATGAATAATAAACCCACAGCATAAAAATTAAAATGGCGGCTGTTGCGCCATAAGTTGCGCCAACACTTGAGTTGCCAAGATAAATTCCGATTATTAATTTCCCGATAAGAAAGAGAAAAGAAGTGAACGATGCACCGATGAGCGCATTCCTCCAGCTTATTATTGCTGCAGGAAGTATTTTAAATATTATGGCGAACAAAACCGTGATGACTAAAAAAATAAAAATGATGTTGAGCACATAAAAAATTGTTACAATATAACCAGGAAAATGTTGCTTCAACGTTTCGCTTAAAACATCAACCATGGCATTTATAAGCAACGACACTAGCAATATAAATGCAACGCCTGCAATAAGTGAAAATGATAAAAGTTTATTGCGCGCAAAATTTATCAAACCTTTTCCGGGGCGACTTACATTCACTTTCCACAAAAAATTTATAGAACTCTGAATTTCAGAAAACACGCTTGATGCTCCGATAATTAAAACAATAAAACCAATAATTCCGCCCAAAAGACTGTGATGCGTATTTTGAATATTTTGAATGATCTGTTGTATTTGCAGCGCCGCGCCTTTGCCAACCAGTCCGCTTATCTGCATATACACTTTTCCTTCCACAGCTTGCTTGCCATAAAAAACACCAGCAAAAGAAATGATGACAATTAAAAAGGGAGCGATAGAAAAAACAGTGTAATAAGATAATGATGCGCTTAATGTCAGTCCGTTGGAATCCGAAAAAAGTACGGCTGTTTTCTTAAAATCGTGAAAAAATTTATTGATCTGTTTAAATATCATTTAAGTCTTGAATTATAGTCAGCTTTTCGTTTTATAATTTATTTCCGGAGTGAAATATAACTATAATAGAAAGAACATAGGATTCTTTTATCCTACATTCTTTCTATTCTTCTGCGTTCAAAAAATTAAACTTCCGGACTTTTTTTC
>DATHPY010000212.1:0-5784 GCA_035483315.1 Puia sp.
ATTTTAAAGGCCCTGTGAACGAAAAAAAACGCCCGGCAATCATTCCTATTGCCAACAGAACTGTGAGCGAAAGCATGGTGTTAACTGACAAAGAAGAGACCAACACCATTTTGCAGATATATAATTATGTTGAAAAAGAAAAATCAGTTGTAACATGGAATGATTATCGTGCAACAATTGTAGAAAATTTATTTTCATCTATAATCAATCAACGTTTGAGTGAATTGACAGAACAACCCGATCCACCTTTTATTTTTGCCAATACAGGATTCGGTTCTTTTTTAAGAGGATACCGCGCATTTAATTCATTCGCATTTCTTGGCGACAAACCTGCGAAAGCCGCTGTGGACGCATTGATAACAACAACAGAAAGCGTTCGCAAATTTGGATTTCTTCAATCAGAACTTGATAGAGCTAAAAGCAGTTTGCTAAATCAAACGGAGCGATCTTTCAAAGACAAAGACAAAACAGAATCGGATAGATTTGTGCAGGGGTATATAAATAATTTTTTGTCAGGAAACCCAATTACAGGTATTGATAACCGTTATAAATTTATTCAGCAGGTTTTACCAACCATTACGTTGCAGGAAGTGAATGCATTGGCATCTAAAATGGAAAACTCGCAGGGAAAATTTGCATTGATAACAGCGCCTCAAAAAGATGCTGCTAAATTGCCCGGCGACAAACAATTATTAGATATGCTTGCCGCTGCTCATCACATTCCTGTAAAAGCATATGAAGAAAAAGCAGTTGCGAAATCCTTAATTGATAAACTGCCTGCGCCGGGAACGATCACGGCTGAATCAACAAACGCAGATCTGAGCACCATCAATCTTACATTGAATAATGGAATAACCGTTACCCTTCGCCCGACTGATTTTAAAAATGATGAAATAAAAATGGATTCGTGGCGCTGGGGCGGCTCTCTTAATTATGGGTTGAAAAATAAATTAGATGCGGAAAATGCGGCGCCTATAATTGATGAAATGGGCGTGAAAGATATGTCTTCGACAGACCTGAGAAAATTTATGGCGGGTAAGACTGCAGGCGTACAACCATATTTGAATCCTTATGATGAAGGAATTCAGGGTAACAGCAGTGTAAAGGATCTTGAAACGTTTTTTCAATTGTTGTATTTATATTTTACGCAACCAAGACGCGATGAAAAATTATTTCAATCTTATATCACCACTCAAAAAAGTTTTTTAAAAAATATTTCTGATAATCCCGAAGCTTATTTTGCAGATACACTTTCAAAATTTGAATTTAGTAATAATCCCTGGGCAGGCGCTTTTTCAAAAGCTGAAGAATACGATAAAATAAGTCTTGACACAGTGATGTCTATTTATAAAAACGTATTTAGTAATGCGTATGGCTGGCATTTCACATTTGTTGGAAATATTGATACTATTAAAATGAAGTTGTTGATAGAAACATATATTGCCAGTCTGCCAACTTCTCCTAAAGAAAACAAATTTACTGATGTTGGATTACGCCCGGTAAATGGAGTGGTTGATCTTTCAATAAAAAAAGGAACAGCAAAAAAAAGCCTGGTAAATATTATTTTTCATGGTGAAGCAAACTACAGCCAGGATGATGCGTTAAAATTACAGGCGCTCACTGATGTATTGAACATAAAAATAATTGAACAATTGCGTGAAGATATGAGTGGCATTTACGGCGGTGGAATGCGCGGCGCACTTTCTAAAAGACCGTATAATAATTATTCTGCCACCTTAAGTTTTCCATGCGGACCGGAAAACGTTGACAAACTAATTAAAGCCGCATTTGATATTATAAAGAACGCGCAAGAAAAAGGAGTGGAGCAAAAAGATCTTGACAAAGTTAAAGAGACTTTGAAAAAGCAAAATGAAGATGCGATGAAAGATAATGATCATTGGCTGGATGGATTAAGTTATGCGTGGATCGAGCAGGATGATCCGATGTGGATATTAAATTATTCAAAAAAGGTTGATGCATTAACTCTGCAGGATATACAAGATGCTGCAAAAAAATATTTGAATATGCAGAATTATGTGAAGGCAGTTTTGTATCCGGAGAAATGATAAGAAGTCGGAAGACTGGAGTTAGAAAGTCCGAAAGAATTTTAAATTCTTTCGGACTTTCTAATTTACCGACAGTAAACCATCGCTCAATAGTAGTACAACCGATGAACGGATTGCGACGCAACGATGGTGCTATGAAAAACTGAAGCCGGTATTATAATATTTCTACGCTACCGAAATATCTTTATCCAAATAAACATCCTGCGTTGCATTCAGCAATTGAACGCCTTCACTAAACGGACGTTGAAATGCTTTTCTTCCCAATATCAAACCCATGCCACCAGCGCGTTTATTAATTACAGCCGTGTAAACTGAATCGGCCAGATCAGAAGCGCCTTTGCTTTCGCCGCCGCTATTTATTAATCCAACTCTTCCGCTGTAACAATTTAAAACCTGGTAACGGCAAAGATCAATCGGGTGATCGGAAGTTAATTTGCTATAAACGAGCGGAGAAGTTTTTCCCTGTTTGATCGCAAGATATCCGCCATTATTTGTCGGTAATTTTTGTTTGATGATATCCGCCTGAATTGTAACTCCAAGATGATTTGCCTGTCCGGTCAGATCAGCAGACGTGTGATAATCCACGCCATTAACAACAAAACCATTGTTGCGCGTGTAGCACCATAAAATTGTTGCCATTCCCAATTCATGCGCATGTTCAAACGCCTCGGCAATTTCTTTTAACTGGCGTGTGCTTTCTGCGGAACCCCAATATATAGTTGCGCCAATAGCAGTAGCTCCCATATTCCACGCGCTTTTCACCGTTCCAAAAAGCGTTTGATCATACCTGTTAGGAATGCTCAGTAATTCGTTATGATTTATTTTTACAACAAACGGAATACGGTGCGCATATTTGCGACTCATAATTCCGAGCACGCCAAACGTTGATGCCACTGCATTACAGCCTCCTTCAATGGCGAGCTTAATAATATTTTCAGGATCAAAATAAATTGGGTTCGGCGCAAATGCAGAGCCGGCACTGTGTTCAATGCCCTGGTCAACCGGAAAAATAGAAATATAACCTGTATTTGCTAATCGTCCGTTGCCGATCAATTTTTGCAGATTCCCAATCACCTGATTATTGCGGTTGGAGTTGATCCAGATCTCTTCCAAATGATTTGGTGATGGAAGTGTAAGCGTTGATTTGTCAATTGTTTTGCATTGATGATCGAGCAGAAATCCCGCCTTGTCACCTAAAATATCAAGAATTTTTTTTGAAGCCATGTCTGTTTATTTACGATGTTAGATTTACAATGTACGATTTGTTTATTTTCGGTTATACCTTATTGTTAGTTTCCAGTTTTATTTTTTAGTTGTTCTTTTTTTGGTTTCCGGCATTTGTTCTCTCATCATCATTCTTGCGTCGCACTCTTGTACTTTTTATTCTCTATTCAGCTCTTGTTCACAAATTCTAAATCTCAAATTTTAAAATCATTTCATCCACGACCTGAAGGTTGTGGCTATTCAAAACATTCATCACATCCCATAAATCACATTAATCATTCCAAATCCCAGTTCAGACAATTTGATATTTTTCACCGGCCGCAAATATACATTTAGTTTATTATTTTGCCATTTCCGCTAACAATTGGTTGAAATATAATGGCGCATGAATTAACCTGCTTCCATACCAGCTGAACATTTCTCCGTCAACCAAAACTATTTTTACTCCCGGCAATTGATTTTTCAATTCTTCAATATGCTTTTGTTTAAATGGAAATGGCTCGGAAGAAAGCAATAATAATTCGCAATTCTTTTTTAATAATTCTTCAATATTGATTTCAGGATAGCGATTTGCATTGACGAAAATATTTTCGAATCTGCAATAACCCATCATCTCATTAATAAATGTATCTCCGCCGGCAACCATGTAAGGATTTCGCCAGATAAAATATGCGGCTTTTATTTTCCTGGTTTTTGGTTTTAATTCTGCAAAGTTTTTATTGATCTGTGAAATTATTTTTTTCGGTGCAGTTTGCGTTCCGGTTATTTCTCCGACAGATGAGATCATTGCTAAAGCGTCCTTTAATGTTTTGATATCACTTATCCAAACCGGAAAATGTTTTTCGAGTTCATCAATTTGTTCTTTTGTATTTTCTTCTTTATTGGCGATAATCAAATCAGGCTTCAGCGCATGAATAATTTTTAAGTTTAATTGTTTTGTTCCGCCCACTCTTGTTTTATTGCGAAACCATTTTTCAGGATGAACGCAAAATTTGGTGATGCCGATGATCTCTTCGTCTAATCCAAGATCATACAGCAATTCTGTTTGCGATGGAACAATGGAAATAATTCGTTTGGGAGAGTTTTGTAATGAAATAGCTCTGCCTAACTGATCAGTAAAAACAGGCATTAAATTTTTTGCTGCAAGGTAATAAGAAGGAGATTGTAAAAATGGCTAGAATTTGATCTTCTACGGTTAATACCCCCTGCTAAATAAAACACTTAACACTTAGCAGGAGGGTACTGGAGTTTAGCAGTAGGTTTTGAAACGGTATTGGATACTGCGTTGGTCTTTTCGGATTTTGGATTTTATAATACGGGCTCTACGGATATTGAATAGTTAAAGGCTCAATTCGGCTCTTTACACAGGGTTGGATTAGTAGGAAAAAATGAGTTGACTGATATTGGATTTTTACGTCCGGAATTTCTTAGGATTGGATATCAGTTGGTCTTTTTTGGATATTGGCGATTGAATGATATCAATCAACTCTTGAACAAAAGTATACTTCAGCGCACACGCAGGCAAGAGCGGTTTTGCCTCATTTTCGTTTCTCATTAAATACTGTGTGTCTCGTAAAATTACGGGGGGAATTACTGTGGAATTTTGTGCTTATCGCTTTAAATATTTCTCACGCAAAGGCGCAAAGTAATTAAGTCGCGGAGAAATCTTTGCATCTTTGCTTCTTTCGCGTCTTTGCGTGAAACTAATGAATAAAGAATAATGAATGAGAATATAACTGAAATGTATAACAGAAAATTTGATTCGATCAAATTCGTGTAATCCGTGATGCTAATTGCCTAATGCCTGTATCACGTCGTATTTTGTAACGATGTGAAAATTGCCGGTTTCGTCTTTTGCAAGCACAGCGCCATTTTCTTTACTGATGAGCGAGCTCAGACGTTCGAGCGGCGTATCAAAAGCGACGATTGGATAAGAAGCCTCGATAACATCGGCGACTTTTTTATTTTTTATATCTTGTCCGTCGTGGAGCATTTTTGTAAACAAACCGCTTTCACTTATTGAACCAAGAATATTTTCATTTTTTATTACAGGCAGATTTTCGATGTGATATTTTTCCATCAATTCCACAGCTTGACCAACACTGAATTCAGGTTCGATGGTAATTAATTTCTTTGCGCCTCTTCCGTTAACGATATCCTTAAAAGTTTTTACATCTAAAAATCCGCGTTCCATCATCCACTGATCGTTATAAATTTTTGCAACATAGCGGCTGCCGTGGTCATGAAAAATACAAACCACAACATCATCTTTTTTCAATTTACTTTTCAACTGCATTAATCCCTGCAGACAACTTCCTGCGCTATATCCACAAAATAATCCTTCTTCTTTTGCAAGACGACGAGCCATGATGGCGCCATCTTTATCGGTTACCTGTTCAAAAAGATCAATCACACTCATATCATAATTCTGCGGAACAAAATCTTCACCAAAACCTTCTGAAATATATGGATGAACCTGGTTCATATCCACTTC
>DATHPY010000213.1:0-3421 GCA_035483315.1 Puia sp.
GGTTTTCAAACGCAGGCAAATTTTGCAAATAATTTTGGAGTGAGTTCTTCCTGGATAATTTATAATGGCGGTTATCTTAATGATGTGGTCAAGCAAAATCAATTGAGTGTTCAATCTGCAAATCTTAATATCCTGCAACAGGAAAACAGCATCGTTTTGCAGATTACGCAAGCTTATTTAAATATTTTATTAGCAAAAGAAAATGTTTTGTACTTGCAGGATTTATTAACCACATCGCAAGCGCAAATAAACCAGGCGCAGCAACAATATAACGCGGGAAGCATTGCCAAAGTGAGTTTGATTGAATTGCAGGCGCAACTCGCCAATGATAAATACAATTTAGTCACTGCGCAAAATACACAACGTCAAAATGCATTAACGCTGAAACAATTATTATTGTTACCAAGCGGAACGCAGTTCGACATTGTAGTTCCTGATACATTAATGGCTTCTGCGCTCACCGCATCGCTCGACGAAGCGCAAAAAGCAGCGCTTCAAACAAGACCGGAAGTTAAAATAAGTGAGCTCGGTGTTCAAAGTGCGCAACTTGATCTTGCCAAAGCAAAATCCGGTTATTATCCTATCGCATCTGTTGGCGCAGTATTAGCAACCGGCTATTCCGACAACCAGGATTTTTCTTATTTAAAACAATTGGATAATAATTTTTATCAGCAAATCGGACTTACGCTTAACATTCCCATCTTTACAAAAAGAACAAATAAAACAAATGTTGAAAACGCAAAAATTGAAATTGCGCAATCACAACTTACGCTAACAAATACAAAAACAGTTTTATCGCAGGAAGTTGAACAAGCGTACATCAATGTATTGAATGCACAGGCGCAATATGATGCGGCTGTTGAACAATTGAATTCTTCAAAAGAAAGTTTCCGAATAGTAAGTGAAGAGTTGAAAGTTGGAGCTGCAAATACAGTGGATTATTTAACACAAAAAAGTCTTTACATACAATCTTTAGAAAATTATATACAGGCAAAATACAGCACAGCGCTTAATATCAGGATATATGAATTTTATATGGGCGTCCCCGTTAGTTTATAAACCGAGACAATAAAAATTAAAGATGAAATGAGTCATAAAAATTTTCAATCACTTACACTAACCAGGATGAAAATTTTTATGCGAATTCCATCTGACAAATAAAAAAAACAAAAGATTTACAGATGAAAAGTTTAAAAGTTATCATCATCATAATTATAATAGCGCTTGCCGGAGGCGCTGTGTGGTATTTTAAATTTCGCGAAGAAGACAAACCTTTGGTGCTTGACACGGAGCACCCACAGTATGGATATATTTCCAGGAGCGTTACTGCAACAGGTACAGTGGAGCCTGTGGATACAGTAACTGTGGGTACGCAGGTTTCAGGAACAATAAAAAATATTTTTGCCGATTTTAATTCCAAAGTAAAAAAAGGAGAGTTGATTGCACAGCTCGATAAATCATTACTCGTAGCATCCGTGGATCAATTTAAAGCAAATCTGTTGGTGGCAAAAAGTCAATTAGTTTATGAAAAAAGCGCCTTCGACAGACAAAATCTTTTATACCAAACCGGCGCAATAAGTAAAGCTGATTATGAAACTGCACAATATAATTATAGCAGCGCGGAAGCAAATGTGCAAAGTGTGCAGGCGCAATTAGATGCTGCAAATAAAAATCTTCAGTACTCGGATATTTATTCGCCGGTAGACGGAGTGGTGATGACGCGAAACGTTAGTATTGGTCAAACAGTGGCAGCAAGTTTTAGCACGCCAACTCTTTTTATTATTGCAAAAGATATTACCAAGATGCAGGTGCAGGGCGCGGTTGATGAAGCCGATATTGGCAATGTAAAAGTTAATCAGCGTGTAACTTTTACTGTTGACGCATATCCAGATGATATTTTTCCCGGAACAGTTGCTCAAATAAGACTTGAGCCAACAGTATCTGCAAATGTTGTTACGTATTCAACAATTATCAGCGCGAAAAATGATAACATGAAATTAAAACCCGGGATGACGGCTAACATTACTGTCTTTACAAAAGAAGACAGCAATGTGTTACTCATTCCGGCCAAAGCACTAAAGTTTCAGCCAACCGAAGCGCTGTCCAAACAATATAAAATTGGAGAAAAAACTGTTGATTCGTCTTCGATGCATAAAAAAAGAAATAACAACGACACAGCAAGAAGAAGAATGAGCGATACAACCGGCGCCGTAAAAAGAGTAAGGGCTTTTGTTTGGGTTAAGAAAAATGATAGCCTTGTTGAAAAAAGAATTATCACTGGATTAAATGATGATGCAAATGTGGAAGTTTTTGCAGGACTTACAACAGAAGATGAAGTAGTGACAGGAGTTGAAAATCCTGCAGCAAAAGATACGAAGTCCACTACACAAAAAAGTCCGTTTATGCCAGCGCGCCCGGGAGGCAATCGGCCGCAAAACAGTAGTGGCAACAAACCACAAGGTGGCGCAAGATAATTACGAGAAAGGTGGTTTAGAAATATAAAAATCTTTAAAATGGAAGCGATGAATAATGTTCTAAATCTGAAGCTACAGTAGTACAAAAGCTTAATCAGGGAACAATCCCGAAAACGTGCCGTCATCGTTTTCGGGTGTACTTTTTTGGTTCTTTTTTGTACAAACAAAAAAGAACAAATTAAAAATTATGGGCAATAAAATCTTAGAACTCCAAAATATCAAACGCGAATTCCAGATGGGAAGTGAAGTTGTGCGTGCATTGAAAGGAGTTTCATTTGATGTTCAGTCTGGAGAATTTGTAACCATTATGGGCAGCAGTGGTTCTGGGAAAACAACATTGCTCAATACACTCGGCTGTTTGGATAAACCGTCGGAAGGAAATTATTTATTGGATGGTGTTAATGTTGGAACGCTTTCCCGAAATGAATTGGCGCGTTTGCGAAATCATAAAATTGGTTTTGTTTTCCAGGCGTATAATTTATTACCAAGAACATCAGCATTGGAAAATGTGGAGTTGCCGCTTTTGTACAACAGTGAGATCACTTCAAAACAAAGAAGAGAAAGAGCGATGAGCGCGCTTGAGTCGGTAAAACTTGCAGACAGGTTGGATCACACGCCGAATCAATTATCCGGCGGACAACAACAGCGTGTTGCCATTGCCCGCGCGCTCGTTAATGAACCAGTTATGATATTAGCGGATGAAGCAACAGGTAATCTTGATTCACGAACTTCATTTGAAATAATGGCGTTGATGCAGGAGTTGAATCAACAGCAGGGAAAAACAATTGTTTTTGTAACGCATGAGCCTGACATTGCATCTTTCAGCAGCAGAACAATTATGTTGAAAGATGGAAAAGTGGTGAGGGATACTGTCAATGAAAACAAACGTTCGGCAAAAGAAGTGATTGCCGCATTGCCGGTGAGTGATGATTATTAGTTTTTTTATT
>DATHPY010000214.1:0-3696 GCA_035483315.1 Puia sp.
TAACTTCTCCTATTTTTTTATTTCCGTTTTCTCTAAGCAGTTCTTTAATTTCCGTGGCCATTGCATCGGACTTTAATTTGAACCTGTCTTTTAAAATACCCATGACGCAATAATTTTTAGTAAATGTACATAATTTGAAAATTAGCAAATAGCTCAATTAAATACAAATCCGAAAATCAATATGGCTTTGGTTGAGTCATTTTCACATTTTCATATTTGCTAATTGCACAAATTATTTCGGCGCTTTTTTATACAACCAAACCGTAACACAACTGAAGATGATATTTGGGATCCAGGCAGCGAGCATTGGCGAAAAATTTCCTTTGGTGGAAAATGTTATCGCAAATTTATCCATAACCACAAAAAGAGCAGCAGCAACAATTCCCAACGCAAGATGCAAGCCGCTTCCACCACGCACTTTTCTGGAAGCTATCACTGCGCCCATAATAGTGAGAATGATAATTGAAAACGGCGTTGAATCCCGATGATACCGTTCTACTTTATAATTATTCAAACCTTCCGTGCCTCTGAGTTCTTCGCGCTGAATAAACTCTTTTAATTGCGGAGAGGTGAGTTTATCTTTTAAATATTCGTCGTGACCTAATTCGTTTGGCCGAATATTAATATTGAGATTCGAATCTTTTATTTTAACCGAAGATTCATGCAATCCATCCATGCTGTGCTGAATAATATTATAGACATGCCAGTTTTTTTTTGCTGTGTCCCATTGAATTCTTTCTGCGCGGATGTTAAGAAAAATTTTATTGTTCTTTACTTTTTGCATGGTAAAACCGCCTCCCGATTTACTCGCCGTATCATAATAAAGCAACGCGACATAAGTATTTGTATCCGACCGCAGGTAATAATTGTTCGGATCTGGTCTGCGGGCGTCTGGTTGGTAAGAACTATTGCGGTCAACATAATAAGCCTGGAAATCGGTTCTTATTTTATTTGCTTTAGGAATCCATGTTTGACTTGCTATCCAAAAAATTCCGCTCAATATCAATGCGCCAATTATATACGGACGAAGAAACCGGTTGAAGCGAATGCCGCCGGCAAGTATCGCGACAATTTCCGACCTGCCTGCCATACGTGATGTAAAATAAATTACAGCAATAAAAATCATCAACGGAGAAATCATGGATATAATAAAAGGAACAAACCCAACATAATAATTGGTGATGATCTTCCAGGTATTTAATCCGGAGTTTACAAAATCGTCGGCTTTTTCACTGGTATCAATAACTACGGCGATTGCAGTTATGGCAAGAATGGTAAAGAAAAAAGTAACAAAAAATCTTTTCAATATGTACCAGTCGAGAATTTTCATCTTTATTTATTACACGAATTTTTACGAATTACACGAATAGGTCTCAAAATTTATTCTTCGCGCCTTTGCATCTGTGCGTCTTTGCGCCAAAAACATTAATGCCGCGCAAAAGTAACCAGAAAATAATAAGCACGCGATTGTTGCCAGCTAAGGATTTGTTTAAATTTTGGGGACTTGGAAATAGTAAACCTGAAGATGCTTATTGATATGCTGATGAACGGATTGCGACGCAAGAATGATGCTATAAAAACTGATGCCGGTATCAAAAAAAGCTATGAGCTAAGAGTCTTTTGCACACAGCTCTTGACTCGCAGCTTTTCTCCCATTTATCAAATTGATTTTGGTTTAATTAGTTGCAACAATAACTTTACCGTTTGCAACGATTGCAGGCATAATATTTTTTACGCCCCAAAAAATTAAATTTCAGCACATGAAAAAAATTCTCTTTCTCACGACAACAGTAAATCTTTTTTTTATTTTTTTATCAGCACAAAGTAATTACGATCAGCATGACGCATTTGCGCCGATGTTTTATCCTGCTTATGGAGATGATGTTCGTACAGCAAGTGGTAATGCCGGACCGAAATACTGGCAAAACAGCGCGAGTTATAAAATTAATGCAACGCTTGATGATGTAAATAATTCGATCACTGGAGCAGTTTCCATTTCTTACAAAAATAACAGCTCGGAAAAACTTCCGTTTGTTTGGTTGCAACTTGATCAGAATATTTATAAAGATGAGTCACGGTCAGTTGCTGCAACTGCCATTACTGGCGGACGATGGGCTAACAGAAATTTTAATGGTGGCTACGACATAAAATCAGTGAAAGTTATTTATGATGGAAAAGAAATGAATGCTCAGTATTTGATCAGCGATACGCGCATGCAAATAAAACTTGCAAAACCAATTAAAGCAAGCGGAGATTCGATTCAATTCAAAATAGAATATTCCTTCCCGATTCCTGAATACGGAACAGACCGCATGGGCAGACAAAAAACAAAAAATGGATGGGTTTATGAAATTGCACAATGGTATCCGCGTATGTGCGTGTTTGATAATGTGCTCGGATGGAACACGCTTCCTTATCTTGGTCAGGGAGAATTTTATTTGGAATATGGGAATTTAGAATACAGCATCACCACATCCGCAAAATTAATTGTTGTTGGTTCGGGTGAATTACTAAATCCATCCGAAGTATTAACAGCAAAACAAGTTGAAAGATTAAAAGAAGCGAGAGAAAGTGATAAAACGGTGATGATACGTTCAGAAGATGAAGTTACTGATCCATCATCCCGCCCCGCAAAAGATAAAATTACCTGGAAATTTAAAATTACCAACGCACGCGATGTAGCCTTTGCTGCATCTGCCGCATTTGTTTGGGATGCCGCAAGAATAAATTTGCCGAGTGGAAAAAAAACTCTCGCCATGTCTGTTTATCCTGTCGAAAGCGCTAAAGACAAAGGCTGGAAACGCGGAACTGAATTTGTAAAAGGTGCTATTGAACATTATTCAAAACAATGGTTTGAATTTCCTTATCCTGTTGCTACAAATGTTGCAGGAAATGTAAATGGAATGGAATATCCTGGAATCGTTTTTTGTTCTTCGTTTGCTGAAGGTGGCAATTTGTGGGGCGTTACCAGTCATGAATTTGGGCACACGTGGTTTCCGATGATTGTAGGAAGTAATGAACGCAAATATCCGTGGATGGATGAAGGCTTTAATACTTTCATCAACACGATTGCTGATAAAGCTTTCAATAATGGAGAATTTGAAAATAAAAATGTTGACCGGCATAGACAGGCAAAATTTATTTTTAGTGATAAAACAGAAAGCATCATGACAATTCCGGATGTTACTTCTGGAAATAATCTTGGTATCAATGCATATTTTAAACCCGGTATGGGACTTGAATTATTGCGCGATGAAATTTTAGGCAAGGATAGATTTGATATGGCCTTCCGGTATTACATCAATAACTGGGCGTACAAACATCCAACACCCTGGGATTTTTTTCATGCAATAGAAAATGCGGCCGGAGAAAATTTAGATTGGTTTTGGCGCGGCTGGTTTATGAACAACTGGAAACTTGATCAGTCGGTGAAAGCAGTTGATTATGTTGATAACGATTCAACAAAAGGCTCAATCATCACTATTGAAAACCTGGAAAAATTACCAATGCCTGTAACTGTTGAAATAAAACAAGCCAATGGAAAAACCGGGCGCGTGAATTTGCCAGTGGAAATTTGGGAACATGGCAGCACCTGGAAATTTCATTATGCATCGACCAATAAGATTACCCAGGTCACCATTGATCCGGATAAGTTGCTTCCAGATACAAATGATGCGAACAACACCTGGAAAACCC
>DATHPY010000215.1:0-3826 GCA_035483315.1 Puia sp.
AACACTCTTCCAATATCTTGCGGAATAATATTTATTTTTACAATACTTTCATCAAACAGTACGCATTAATAGCACTTGGCATCATCATTTTACTTTTGTCTTCACTAAAACATCCAAGTCTATCAAATATAATTCCGAACACAATAAGAATAGCGACAGAAGCTAAACATCCTATCCTTCTATCTCTAATTTCTTGATCCCGTACTGTTGCGTATGTGGGGCGAGTATAAATCTCCTTATTATCTCTAGACGCATTGGTTTCCTCTTGCGATATTTGAATACCAGAAAGATTTTTGATCATCCCTTCGCCAGGTCGGAATTTATGACCACATGAAAGACAAGTAATAATTAGTTTATTACTTCCAAGAGTTCTAGCGAATAATCCAATCGCGCCTGCAAGTATTGCTCCTGCAACAGCTTTTCTACCACTAAATCCTTTTTTATTTGCGCTCAACTGATTTGAACCGCATCAGGGACAACATAATTTTTGCTCCATTGTTTTATTGTTTATGCCAGAAGCTTCCATACTGGTTAAAACAAAAAAACTGCGTGAATTGAATTCGTAAAATGGGTGTTTCCCGTAATTAAGTTTATTTTAGAAGAACATTTAATTTTATTAAAGGCCACTATGATGGAACCTTCACGCCGCCTGGCTGCTATTTTATTTACCGACATTGTTGGGTCTACTACCATGATGCAGAAGGATGAACAGGCGGCCCTATTAGTGAACCGACGTTATATTTCTGTTTTAAAAGAATGCGTTCTGTCACATGGCGGTGAGATTTTAAATGATTTCGGAGATGGTAGCCTTTGTACTTTTCATAGCGCAACAGAAGCTTTACGATGTGCAATTAAAATGCAACAACAATTTCAACTGGAGCCAAAAGTACCGCTGCGCATAGGTTTGCACGTTGGAGAAATTTTTTTCGAAGATGGAAAAGTTTTTGGTGATGGTGTTAATGTAGCATCAAGAGTTCAATCTCTTGGCACAGCAAATTCAATTTTATTTTCTTCTGTAATAAAAAATGAAATTAAAAATCAACAAGATTTTAAAAGTGTTTCTCTTGGTAAGTTTCATTTTAAAAATGTAGATGAGCCAATGGAAGTTTTTGCATTGGCGAATGAGGGATTGGTAATTCCCAAAAAAGAAGAGCTGACCGGCAAATTGAAGGAGATTGAAAAAAAGTCTGCAATTAAAAAATGGATAGCTGCCGTAACGATAGTATTATTATTAGCCGCTTCTTATTTTGTTTATCAGCGGTTTTTTCACATTTCAGGATTCTCAGGTGAAAAAACAATTGCGGTGTTGCCTTTTGAAAACGTAGGAGCGCCAAACAATGAAGAATACATCAGCGATGGCATCACACAGTATATTATCGGAAGTCTTTCCAAAGTTTCCTCTCTGAAAAAAGTAATTGGATGGTTTTCGGTTAAAGGATTCAAGAAAACCACAAAATCTCTTGATGAAATTGCTAATGAACTCAGTGTCGCTGCTATTCTTTCGGGCACATTGGAGCCAGAAGGCAAAAAGACGCGGATAACGGTAGAATTAATAGAAGCATCTACAAAAAAAAGGATATGGGGAGATGATTTTGAATATGACACTGCAGATTTTTTAACCATCCAGTCAAAAGTTGCAGAACAAATTGTGAATGCACTTAAAGGAAACATAACACCGGAAGAACAGAAGGAACTGTCAAGGCAATATACCGCAAATCCCGAAGCCTATAAGTTATATCGCAAAGGCCTTTTTTTCTGGAACAAAGGAGACCAGCCGGGTCGTGATAGTGCGGAAATTTATTATAAAAGAGCCCTGGATATCGACCCTGATTATTCATTAGCCTATACAGGCTTGGCAAATTGTTACATTTTCAGCCAGAAAATATCAAGCCAGTTGGAAGGCATTCCTGTTGCAAAAGCATATATTTTAAAAGCGCTATCATTGGATAGTAATCTTAGCGAAGCGCTAACCACGTTAGGATGGATACAAGGCATATTCGATTATGACTGGAAGCAATCAAAAATTACTTTAAAGAAAGCATTAAAGCTGAACCCAAATTATCCTGATGCTCATTTGTTCTATGGAAATTTATTACAATATACGGGTGAAAATGCCGAACAGGGCATTGCAGAAGTAAAGAAAGCTCTTGGATCTGATCCTTTAAACTCGCGGTTTAACTGGGTATTGGGCAGGAATTATTACCTTTCAAAACAAAATGAACTTGCCCTCGAACAATTAAAAAAAACACTTCTTCTTAATCCCGGTAATCCTTGGGCAAAATACACAATAATCCTCATATACCTGCAAATGAAAATGTATACAAAGGCTTTTGAAATAATTAAACTATTGCCTGAAATCCCGACTGCGAATAATCCTTACCAGGATCCGCTTTTATGCTATGCATATGCACTTTCCGGCGATACCATGCGTGCAAGATCGGCACTGGACATAGCATTGAAAAAATCTCCTCCTCCGCACAATGTGGATTTCTCCTATACTTTTATAGCTTTAAAAAAATATGACGAGGCGATAACGCTTCTTGAAAAAGCATATGAAGCAAGAGAAATAGACTTATATTGGATAAAGGTGGATCCGATCCTTAACCCAATCAGAAATGAACCGCGGTTTAAAGCTTTGCTTAAAAAGATGAATTTAAATTAAGACCTTTTTTGCATGCGAGTGGCTTCAGATGGCATCTCTGGAGAATGAGTTGCGTGGAATATTTCTTTGAAATCTTTCTTTTCTACGTGCGGATGGTGATGTACTTCCATAACTAAATTTGACGTTTTTACTACCTTATGAACTTATTGGTAATTGAAATCACAAACTCCGTAAACTCACCTTCTTTTGTTTCTACTTTTATTTCGCCGCCATGCGCTTTGATGATATCATAACTCAGGCTCAATCCCAAACCAGTTCCTTGACCTGTTGGTTTTGTAGTGAAGAAAGGTTGAAATATTTTATCAACTACTTTTTGCGGAATGCCGTTGCCATTGTCCATAACCGTTAGTATGATCTTGTCATTTAGTTTTTTTGTTTGAACCGAAACAGTAGGTTCATAATTTTCGCCAGCAGTTTTCATTTTCTCATTCACCGCATAAAATGCATTGTTGTATAAATTCAGAAACACTCTTCCAATATCCTGTGGGATGATATTTATTTTTCCAATCGTGTTATCAAAATCAGTTTTCAGTGTTGCATTAAACGATTTATCTTTTGCACGAAGACCGTGATAGCTCAATCGTAAATATTCATCAGCGAGTGCATTAATGTTTGTTGGTTCTTTTACACTTGTGCTTGACCGTGAGTGCTGCAACATTCCTTTTACGATAGCATCTGCACGTTTGCCGTGATGATTTATTTTTTCTTCATTTTCAATAACATCATTTGCAATGGCGTTTGCATCATCAATATTCCCTTTATTCATTTCATCTTTCATTTCAATCAGTAATTCTTTATTCACATCAGAAAAATTATTCACAAAGTTTAGGGGATTTTGAATTTCATGCGCGATGCCTGCTGTAAGCTCTCCAAGCGAAGCCATTTTTTCGCTTTGTATAAGCTGCACCTGCGTAGTTTTAAGCTCGCTATATGCTTTCTCGATTTTAATTTTTGCCCGTTGTTTTTGTCTATTGTTATAGAAAAGAAAGCCGGCCAATAATACAAAAGCAGTTGTAACACCATACTGCAAATTCTTTGTTCTTCTTGCAGCGGCTTCTTTATTTTCCTGTTCTATCGATGCCAAAAGGTCTTTTTTTTCCTGGTCGTATTTCATTTCAGCTTTTAAAGTAGTTTGTTCTCTATGCTCCTTTTCCTCTTGATAAT
>DATHPY010000216.1:0-4618 GCA_035483315.1 Puia sp.
TTTTTTCATAATGGTAATGCAGGTATCAATAAGAAACCGTACTTCCTGCGATTGCGCAGAAACAGAATTTATTTTCAGAAGAAAACTTACTATAATTATGAATGCGAGTTTTTGTTTCATAAAATTTAATTCATTTTGCCGGTAATAGGGTTTGTTGAGTAAAGAAATAAAAGTACAAGACTCCGATCCCGCAATACTGCGGGACAGGCTTCCCGATGCTTAATAGAATTAGTATTGCCCGTTTCAAAATAATTATTTCTAATTAATCAATGTTACATGTGCAGACACGGCATACCATCTTCCTTTTCTTTTTATATAAATATCCTGGTAGCAAGTTCTTCCTGTTACATTTTTGCCGCCATCTTTCGTAACAAAAGTGATATAACCGGTTAATATTCCAACATCATTGGTCAACAGGCGAACATCAACACTGTCAATATGAGTTGAAGTTATTTGCTGGTTATTTAAATTGTTCACCGTTTGTTCCTTTGAAAATTTTTTTCCGCCGGGAGAGATCAATAAAAAATCATCAGCAAAAATTTTTCTGTACGTTACAATGTCTTTGGTAACATAGCAATTTATCCAATCGTAATTCAGTTTTTTTATTTCTTCAACATCTTTGTGTTGAGAAAATGCATTTTGCAAAATCATCATCAGTAAAAAAGAAAAAATAATTTTCATGGCAAAAAATTGATTTATAAAATTGTTATTGTTTAACCGTCATTCATTTTTGTTTTTGTAAGTCGCCTGCGCAATTAAAAATGCAACGCCACTGAATGCCAGTGCCTCAAACACGCTGGTTATCTCATTTCCTTTTTCCATTTCAGGATGCGCGACAGCTCTTGGAATGTGAAGAACAAAAACCCAGGCTAAAAGCATTATGCCCGCGAGCATACTCACTAAGCGGCGTTTGATATTTAAAATGATGGCGACGCCAGTGCCAATCAATAAAACGCCTGCAACGTATGTCCAGAAAACATGTTCTGGAATCCAGCCGGGAACTAAATCTGCAACTCCATCTGTATAAAGAAAATGATCAATGCCGAATGAGATCATCATGATTGAGAAAAATATTTTTCCGCATGGAATAAATCCAGATAAGAATTTCATCAAAGAATTTTTTGCAACATCAGTTGAAAAAGAACCCGCAACGATAAATGCGCCGCCTGACAATGCAAGTGTTTTTAAAGGATTCGTCCACACGCCCAAATGCCAGGTGTATGGAAAAACAAAGAGCATATATGGAACCTGGAAAACTAAAAATAAAAAAAGCAGAAATCCGCCTAAGATCAATGCGGCATTTTTTTCTTTTTTCTTTATCAATATGCAAACAGCCAGCACTATTAATATTGCACCGACGATATTTGCCCAGATAAGAATTGTAGGTAACCATGCGGGCCATTGCGGTATTAACACTGGCCGAAAATCGTTATAATAAAATTGCTGTGCGGCGATCCCTATTATGCCGATACAATAAAATATCCTGGCGATCGGGGTTAAATTTTTCATATTTAAGCAGTGTTGGTTGGTGAGAAAAAAATTGTTGATTGAAATTACAAAAGTTGGCTGAATTTCATTCCGTGATATTTAATTATTCAACTCTAAAAAGGATTACCTTGAACCTCTTCCAACTCTTTCAACTAAAATAATTGATCATGAAAAAAAGAACAATTGTATTTATACATGGATTATGGATTCATGCCAGCGCATGGAAACCATGGATGGGATTTTTTCAACAACGTGGTTATTCAACATTAAATCCTGCGTGGCCGGGCGATGGCGAAACTGTTGCTTCATCAAGAGAAAATCTACAGGCTATTGCTAATCGCGGAGTAACTGAAGTTACAGACAGCTTTGCAAAAATAATTGCAACACTTGATGAACCACCAATTGTTATCGGTCATTCTTTCGGCGGACTGATCGCGCAAATAATTTTAAGTCGCAGCATTGCTGCGGCAGGTGTTGCTATTGATCCCGCGCCGATGAAAGGTGTTTGGCAATTACCTTTCTCTGCACTCAAGTCATCGTTTTCTGTATTGAGTAATCCATTCAATTTTAAAAAAGCTGTTTCGCTTTCATTCAATCAATTCAAATATGCTTTTGCAAACACGTTGCCGGAAGATGAAGCAAAAAATTTGTACGATACAATTACTATTCCTGCTCCTGCGCGACCACTTTTCCAGGCGGCGACTGCTGCATTTGCAGGAAATGAAACAAAAGTAAACACTGCTAATACTACCCGCGGACCATTGCTTATTACGGGGGGAGAAAAAGATCATATTGCTCCGCCTGTTCTTGGTAAAGCGTCAATGAAAAAATATAATAAGTCTGTTATTACAGAATTTAAATTGTTTGAAAATCGCGGGCATTCATTAGCATCAGATCATGGGTGGAAAGAAGTCGCAGAATATTCTTTGAGCTGGCTTAATAAAAATGGATTTTAAAACGGTGAATGGCGAATTGTCAATGGTGAATAAAAAATCAAAAAATACATTGACCATTCACATTGTTATTTTACGCTATCTGTATTCAAATAATAATCCGGAATTGGCTGCGATGCTTTTTCCACATCCCAAATAATACTTGAAACGCGCCAGCCGGTCGGCGTTTTAACCAACTGAAAACTATTAACGCCTCTCTCGCCCACCGTGTCCATTGTATTAATGTATGATGCATACGTGCTGATTCTTTGCGCAATTTTTCCGAACTGATCTGTTTTTCCGAAAAGTTCTTTTTCGTAAAAAGATTTTATACCTGCGCTTTTTACAAAATCTTTATACACAACAATAAATTGATCAAGACTCAACACCTGTAATGAATCTGTTCTGAAATTCATAAGCTGTGCCTGCGGAATAAAACTTGTTCTTATACTATCATAATTCAGCGTTTGCCCTGCTTTAAAACTTATTATTTGATAAGCATCGGCAACTGCTTTTTTAATTGCATCTTCATCCGGCATCTTTTTTTGTTGATTATTTTCAGGAACAGATTTCTTTTCATTCATGTTGCAGGAAATGAAAACTGGCGCGGACAAAATAAAATAAAAGAAATATTTTCTCATATAGTTGTGGGTTTTAAAAACGAAAGAAATAAAAAATACAAAAGCTTATTTTATAACCGATGCTGCAATTCACTATTCACCATTGACAATTCACGACATTCACCACCTCGTTTCAATTTTCACTCCATTACTTATCGTTTGATAAACGACGCAATATCTTTCGGTGAGTTTTTTTAAACTTTCCAATTGCTCTGTTGTGGCGTTAGAAACAAAATCAAAATAAAGACGGATATTTATGAATCCTACTGCAACTTCTTTTGACACGCCTAATGTTCCGCGAAAATCAAGGTCGCCTTCTGCTCTCACCGTTCCGCTTTTTATTTCTATTCCGATCGCAGTTGCCACTGCGGATAATGTTACTCCCGCGCATGCAACCAATGCTTCCAATAACATGTCGCCTGAACACGCAAGCATTCCGGTACCGCCAGTTGCGGGATGCAAACCAGCTTCCACTAATGCGCGGCCGGTTTCCACTTTGCAGGAAATTCCTTCACCAATATTTCCCTGCGCTTTTAATGTTATTAATGCTGCGCCCGGTTCGCTGCGATATTTTTCTTTTAATGGAGATTGTAAATTTTTAAGTTCAGATGAGTTCATAATAAAAAATTATTTTTATTCATTCCTGCATTTTGGTTAATAAAAATACAGGAAATTCTTTTACTAAATTGATCTCACGCAAAGGTGCAAAGAAGTAAATAAGCCGCTAAGAAAAATTTTGCATCTTTACTTCTTTGCGTCTTTGCGTGAAAAAAATTTTTAATGATCGTAGGTTGTTACTATTTATAAACCCACATCTCAATAAAGCACAACAATACAAGGGTGCGACGTGACGCAACGAAGACGAGCAAAGAACAAATGCCGGCTACATAAAAAATTTTGCGCCTTTGCGTGAAAAATTTTATTTAAACATAACACCTGCAATAAGAAATATCGCACACAACACCGTTAGTATAATCAGCAATGGCAACATAAATTTCAGCCATGTTTTTAAACTCACATTCACCATGGCCAGCGAAGGAAGAATTAAACCAACCGGCGTGATAAAACCCATTATTCCCATTCCAAATAAATAAGCATTCACAATTTCTTTTCCGGGAACATTTACAATAATGGCAAGCGCGCCCATGATCGGCATCGTTAACACCGCCATTCCAGAACTGGAAGAAATAAATAAAGTGAACACTATAAATAATGCCAGCAGCATTACAATAAATAAAGCCGGCGGCATACCACTAACCAACCGCGACGAATAAAAAATGATCGAGTCGCTGATATGTCCATCATTCAAAACAATTGTAACGCCTCTTGCAACACCAACAATGAAAGCCACTGGCAGCAAGCTTTCCGCGCCTTTAATAAATTTTGTGACGAAAATATTTTCTTTCATGCGTAGCAAAAAAGCGATGAGGATCGAAGAACCAAGAAACAATGTTGTCATTTCTGTAAGCCACCAATGAAGAAATACAACTCCGTAGATCAGCGCCAAAAAAGTAAATAAAAAAAGTAACAGCATCAATCTTGTCCGCCATTCTAATTTTAATTCTGTTAAATTATTGT
>DATHPY010000217.1:0-2618 GCA_035483315.1 Puia sp.
TAAAAATAATTTTGCCAATGCCATCCGATGTTAAATCCTGTGTTCTTTAAAATTTCTTTATTACCAATTGAAATATTGGTTATCCAGTTTGGTGTGTTGAAAGCTGGAGTGAATGCATCGGACGATTCAACAGTTACAAGCGCCGCATAACTTGCATTTGCTGAAATATTAAATTTACCAACGAAATTATACGTCACTCCAAACTCAACGCCCTGGTTGGTTACACGGCTTTTTGAATTCGTCCACATTTTAAATTTATTCACTTGTTTGCCTCCATTGTATGCATAAAACGCGGTGCTGTCATTAACTCCGATCGTTCCCTGGTAAGGTTGTGTAACATCCAATTGACCGATGAAGTGATCGTACAAACTGAAATAATAATCAACGTCAATAAATAATTTATTGTCGAGCAATAAACCTTTATAACCGGCTTCAAATGAGTTGATGTGTTCCGGCTGAATATAATTGTATGTGCTTTTTACGAGAAGATTTGCATCTTTATTGATTGCATCCGCTTGCGCCATTCCGTTATTTTCATCAGCATTCACTGCATTTTTAAAAGCAGTTACTGATGTATTTAAATAAGAGTTTTCAAAAACACCGAGATGCTGCGATACAACCGGCAAACCACCAAGACGACGAACACCGCCATTATTTACATAGGCAAATCCTTCAAATAAAGTGGGGAAGCGATATCCATTTTGAAAAGAAATTCTGAAATTATGTTGCTCTGTTGGTGAATAGACAGCAGCAATCCGTGGATTAAATTTTGGACTATAAAAATCAGATTTATCAACACGCAGTGAAGTTGTAAGCTTTAATTTTTCGTCAAGAAAAGTTTTGTTTGCCTGTATAAATCCTCCGAAGCTGTAATAATTAAAATTTGAATTCACTTCGTCTTTATTGGTGAAAGACGCCGGATTCACATAATTGTTTCCATCAGGAGTTACAATATAATTTCTGTAATTGAAGCCGGTTAAAATTTGTACAGATGGAATTATTCTTGACCAATCATATTGTCCTTCCACATGCACGAAAGCAGATTTTAAAATCAATGCGGCACCCACAGTATCCCAATTATTGATGTGAATTATTCTATTAAGTACGCTGTCGAAAGCTTTTGTTCCCGGTTGAAATCTTCCATTATCAGCGGCTGCTCTTCCTGCATCGTGAGCGGCAGATATGGAACTTCCGCTTGCGATTGCATTATTAAATCCTGTGGTATAATCGTTATACCATTGCGTAGGTTTTTTAAAAGCAAGATCAATATTTTCTGCAAGCGGACGGAAATTGTACGAATTACCCGTGTTCTCATGCGTGTAATACGCTTTGATATCGAAGTCGGAACTTTTTAATTCAAATGCATGCTGTTGTATTTGTTCGCCATCAAGCCTGATGCGGTTTCCGCGCTGATAAAAATTGCTTACCGTTCCGATGCGATAAGTATAGGAAGCTTCTGTGTTGCTTGTTATTTTATAATGCAAAGCAACATCCACTTTCGTATTTTTTACTGAATAATCTGTCAGATCCTTTTCGAAATAACCTGTTCTGCTCACGTCATATTTTTTTCCGCCGAGCGTGATCGTTTTCAGATCGCTGTTGTATTCATCACCGTAACGGTTAATGAGATCTGCAGCAGGATTATCATTTGCAAGAGAAAGATTTGTTTTATTTCCTACATCAAAATATTGATCATGCGTGTTGTTCGCGATCCAGTCCGTGCCTTGCGAATGCGACGCATTTATTTTAAATGCAAATTTTTCACTCACAGCTTTAGCGAACCGGATTGCAGATTCAGAAAATAACGCAGGATCGTGGTCTTTATCATCAATATGATTTACGCCAATCTTTTGATAAACGCTTAACCCCTGATATTGAAATGGAGATTTTGTTTTCATATTTGCAATTCCATTAACAGCATTAAGTCCGTACAGCGCAGAAGCCGCGCCGGGTATGAGTTCTACGCTTTCAATGTCGAGCTCTGTTGGTCCCACTGCATTGCCGACAGGCGCGCCAATTCCCGGAGAAATATTATCAACGCCATCAACCATTTGCAAAAAACGCGAATTGGTTGTACCTGCAAAACCACGGGTATTCAACACCTGGTAACCGAGACTTAATGTAGTAACCTGAACGCCTTTCACATTTGTCAATGCATCAAAAAAAGTTGGCGCAGGACTTTCTTTAATTGCGCGCAGATCCAATTTTTCAATAGTAACCGGTGAACGTAAAATGCTTTCTGATACGCGCGAAGCAGTGATCACTACGGGGTCTATTAAAAGATTTTGCGTGTTCAGTGCAATAGAAATTCCGCTCGCACTATTGTTATCACTCACTACAAATTCCTGCGTTTTATAACCAACCGATGTAACTATTAATGTTATGGGTAATCTTTGATTTGATTTGATTTGAAAGCTGCCATCATTTTTTGCAGTTACCCCGTTTTGCGAACCTTTTATTTTTATGGATGCCCCTCCGAGTTGCAGGTTATTTACTGAATCGGATATTTTTCCCGAGATCACATAAGAATCCTGCGCATTCAGTTGCGCCGATAATATAATTAAAAAAGAAAAGAGTATTGTTAGTTTGGTGTACATATTAGTCTATAATTTTAGTAG
>DATHPY010000218.1:0-2569 GCA_035483315.1 Puia sp.
TTATTTATGGAAAATATCATTTCAGTTCAACACGTCACCAAAAAATATAAAGAAGTTGTCGCGGTAAATGACGTGAGCTTCGACGTTCGCAAAGGAGAAATTTTTGGATTTCTTGGTCCCAACGGCGCAGGCAAAAGCACGACGATAAAAATGCTCACCACATTACTCAAACCGACGGAAGGCAAACTTACTTTAGCCGGTCATGATGTGATCAAAGAACAGGATGCAGCAAGAAAAATTTTTGGTATCGTTTTCCAGGATCCAAGTCTTGATGGTGATCTGACCGCTTTTGAAAACATGCAGTTGCATGCGGTGTTGTACGGCCTGGATAAAAAAATGGCGCTGTCGCGCATGGAAGAACTGATGAAACTTGTTGAATTGTGGGACAGAAAAGATTCTCTTGTAAAAACTTTTTCCGGTGGCATGAAACGCAGGTTAGAAATTGCAAGAGGTTTGCTCCATCATCCGCAAATTCTTTTTTTGGATGAACCAACACTCGGACTTGATGCGCAGACAAGAAATTTATTATGGAATTATATTCAGCAGTTGAATGAAGGCGAAGGCATGACGATATTTTTCACCACGCATTATCTCGGCGAAGCAGAAGCAGTGGCACATCGCATCGCGTTAATTGATCACGGAAAAATTGTTGCCGCGGGAACTTCCCAAGAATTGAAACAACAAACCGGAACTGATAATCTTGAAAAAGCATATCTCGAACTAACGGGAACGAATGTACGAGATGAAACACTCAGCAGTTCGGACAGCAAAAAAGAAGCTATTAGAAGATTTATTAGCAACAGATAAGAATATTTCACGCAAAGGCGCAACGATGCTACATTGCGCCTTCGCGCCTTTGCGTGAAAAAAACAAAACCAAAATAATTTATTATGAACACCATTTATATTTTATGGCTTCGACAAATAAAAAAATACAGGCGTTCGGGCTTGCGCATGGTACTCAGCATCATTCAACCGCTGGTTTATTTTCTCGCCCTCGGTTTTGGATTTAATTCCATTTTTCAGCAGGCTGGTCGTGGAAGTTATGTTCAGTTCATCGTTCCGGGCGTTGTGGCGCAAACCATTTTGTTCACGTCAATTTTCTGGGGAGCAAATATCATTTTCGATAAGCAATTCGGTTTTCTCAAAGAAACACTTGTCGCTCCCGTCTCACGCATCACCGTTATGCTGGGTGGCGCGCTCGGTGGCGCAACCATCGGCGTTATACAAGGCATCGTACTTTTTTTCATCGCGCTCATTTTTGGTTTTCATCCATACAACTGGTTCGGCGTGTTCACTGCTGTTGGATTCATGATCATGCTTGCACTTGCCATGGTAAGTTTCAGTTCTGCCATTGGCGCAATGGTAAATGATATGCCAAGTTTTATGGCAGCTACAAATTTTTTGGTTGTACCACTTTTTTTCCTGTCGGGTTCAATGTATCCGCTGGATAATATTCCCGGCGTGATGAAGGTGATCGCTTCAATAAATCCATTGTCGTATTCTATCGATGCCATGCGCAGCTCGCTGATCAATCAATCGCATTTTGGATTGATGACGGATTTTATAGTGATGACAGGCACGCTGATCGTATTGTTCGCCTTTTCTGTTTATCGTTTTAAAAGAATTGAAGCTTGACTATAATGTACGATTTAAGATTTACGATGTACGATTTCTTTTATTCGTAAAAGCATTATTAATTCTCAATTATCCATTGTCAATTATCAATTATTTGGATTTCGGCATTTCTTCGCTCTTCAGCATCGTTGCGTCGTCTCGCCTCAGGTGAGATTCATCGGTATTGCTACTATTAAGCTGTGGGTTTAATTACGGTTATACATTACCGTTATCATTCTCGCTGCACATTTAAAATCTTACATCCGACATCAAAAAGGCTCCGGGCTCACCGCTGTCCATCCGCCATCCACAACCAAGCTTTGCCCGGTAATATGTTTTGCATTTTCAGAAACTAAAAAAAGTGCAGCATTCGCAATATCAATTGTTGTTGCAGCCCGGCCGAGGGGAGTAATTTTCGACCAAATTTTTTCAAAATCTTTATCATCAACAGTTCTTTCAGTAAGCGTAGCGCCCGGTGCGATCGCATTGATATTTATTTGAAACGGCGAAAGTTCTATCACCAAACTTTTGGCAAGCATTTCGAGTGCAGCCTTCGTCATTCCATAAGCTGCGAGATTTCTATGCGCCTGGTGACCGGTTACTGACGACATCAGCAAAATGCTTCCGCCCGATCTTTGCTGCTTCATTTTATTTGCAGCAGCCTGTGCAAGAAAAAAACTTCCGCCTAAATTTACCTGCAACAATTTATAAAAAGATTCGGCAGGGTAAGAAAAAAAATCGCCGAATAAAGTGATTCCGGCATTGGCGATAACAATATCTATCTTACCAAATTTCTCAACTGCCTTTTCAACAATGGAATTAATAAAAGAAGTATCCGACACATCCCCTGCGATGGGAATACAATTTCCATTTTCTTTTACGATCTTTTGTGATGCACTGTTGGCAAGACTTTCATCAACATCATTCAATAAAACATTTGCGCCGTTAAGCGC
>DATHPY010000219.1:0-4241 GCA_035483315.1 Puia sp.
TACTGTCGTTTGCCCGTAATTGAATGAATTGTGCAAGTTGAGGTGATGAAAATTGTTTTCCTTTTTCATCGAGCGCTATTAAGTAATCGTCTTTTTTTAACATGGAAAGAATTGCTTCAGCTTCTTTGCCTTTTATTACCATTGAAGATGCGGAAACAAAATTTTTAAACGGAGAAATTATCGTCCATTGTGCGGGAAAATATTTAGTAATGCGGTTGGTAAAATCTTCGATGGCATTTTTTAAATCAGGTTCATGCGCTTTTCCAACAGTCCACAATTGAATTTTCATAAACAATTTTTAGTATTGTCTCCAGATTACACAGATATTCACAGATTATAAAAAATATTTTGATACCAGCATTTGTTCTTTGATTGAACACCATTGCGATGCTCCGTTCATCTGAAGAATATGAATTGAGCTATGGTATTAATTTCAAGTTTTCATCTGTGTATTCTGTGCAATCTGTGAGAAAAAAAATTAAAAATTTACGTTGCACAAATTTACTCAACGACGCTCAATTTATATTCTACCAATGAATCTCGCCTCGGGCTAGACGACGCAAGGATGATGCCATGAAAAACCAAAGCCGGTATTAAAAAAATATTGCCGCAGATTCGCAGATTATTTGACAACAGATTTCTCACTTCGCGTGAATGGTTGATAATATAAACCCTCTGCTGCTTCGTTCGAAATGACGCACTCTGTGTTTTCTGTGTAATCTGTGAGAAAAAATCAAAAAACTTCTCCCAAATTTACAGCAACACCCTGCGATCCATTCAAACCCCAACCGTAATCTATGCAAAGATTCGCTCCGGAAAATTTATTCAATCTTATCCGTATTCCCACTCCGCCGCCGGGCGCAATAATTTGAAACTGCTGCGATAATTCTTTTGAAAAAGATTGCGCGTTCGCAAAAATTACGCCGCCCAGCAATCCATTATTAGTTAATTGAAAACGATATTCTGTTTCAAGATAAAGCATGTCGCGACCACGATAGCGACCCTGAATATAACCGCGCGCTGTATTAAAAAAATCATCCCAACCCGTGCTGGGCAATAATAAATATGGAGGCTTGCCGCTAATGGTAAGCCAGTTATAACTCCATATTGCAAATATATTTTTTGAGTTGCCGGGAATATTAAAATATCTCCTGAATTCGAGTAATAAAGAATTCCAGTTATTATCACTTCCCAAAAAAGTAAAATTAGGTCTGTCGGCAATATTTACGTACCAGCCTGCATCGGGATTGATTTGATTTTTTCTTGTATCCACCAATAACCTGAGTGCAATTCCTGATGCAGTAACGGTGTTGGTTAGCCCATATTTTTGAAAGTCAGTTACCACACCTGGCGGCGGATTAACTTCTTTTACATTCCAGAAATAATCATAGTAATATCCTATTCCCGCATAAAAATTATTTGATACTTTTCTTAATACGGTTTGATGAAATTTTGCGTAATTAAAATCAATCGTGTATCCATTATTGATATTTGATTTCCCACCCAATCCAAATGTTGTTGATGGATATTTCATGTATCGCCAGTCGGTGATAACATTATATTTATTATTCAGAAACCAGATATCTGTTTGTACCGGAAAAATAATCTGGCGATACTGTGAATATGTAATACTGGTGAGTAAACTTGAAATTTTTTCAGTATTGTGATTATGTTTTTCTGTATAAAAACCAAGATTAGCGCTTATTACAGCGGCAAAACCTGTTTGCAACGAATAACCAACAACGGGCAACGCAGAAAGATGTGTTGATTTCAGATCCTGCCGAGGAACCGTGCTTTTTTTTATGATCCGGTTGTATAAATCTATAAGATCTAATTGCGAATTAAAAGATGTGTCAATAGATGAAGTTTGTTGCAGGGAATCCGCGGATTTATTATGCAAAGAATTCTGTGCTTTAACGGCAAATGATAAAAGAAAAGAAAAACACAGTAAGATTATTTTAGGATTAGGTTTCAAATTAGATGTTGATTTTTCATTACGCCGTAATGTATTTAATGATGATTTTAGAGAGTGAATTGGTGTTATTCGACAAAATTAGCGGGGTGATGTTTAATTTCAGCGTAATTGATTTAGTACAATTATTGAAACATAAATCAAATAACGGCATATCCGGGAAAAAGTTGCTTTTTTACAATTAGATAATAAATGATAAGGATCAAGGAACAAGAAGGTTTATAATTTTATCTTTCACTTTTATCTTCCGACTTCTAACTTCGTACTTCCTCACGTATCCATCTGCACAAACGAATCGAAATTTTGCACGCCGATCATCTTTTCTGAAATAAATCCTTCTGCATAAGCAACACCGATCATCTTGCCAAACATTTGGTGACGGCCAATTATTGAATTTAAAAATTCCGGTGAGCTGATATAGGTTTGCGGCTCGTCTTTATCATATTCTTTTGAAAAAAATTGTGAAGAATATGCTTTGATGGATTCTAATTTTCTTTCAAAAACAGGCGTGATATCATACACAAAAGAAGGTTGATAATATCTATCCTGTATATAATGAAACACATATTTTGGTCGCCAGCTTTGCTGGGAAATTCCATCGTTATCTACTGTTTCGATTTTTCTTAACCCACTTAAAAAACAAGAATCAGCAATTAGATGTCCCGATCTTCCATGATCCGGATGGCGATCTGCCAATGCGCTGGCCAATATAATTTCCGGTTGAAATTTTCTTATTGCTCTTATTAATAACCGTTGATGCGTTTCATCATTTTTAAAAAATCCATCAGCCATTTTTAAATTTTCGCGCACATCAACCTGCATGATTGCTGCGGCTTTTGCAGATTCAACATCCCGCAATTCAGCAGTTCCGCGCGTTCCGAGTTCGCCACGGGTGAGATCAACAATACCAATTTTTTTTCCGTTAAGTTTTTCCATCATCAAGGTTCCTGCGCAGCACAATTCCACATCATCCGGGTGAACAGCAATTGCCAAAACATCGAGTTTCATTTTGTAAATCTAATGTGAAAATTTGAAAATTGCTTAATTGTCGAATTGCTCAATTGTTTTATTGTTTTATTGCTGAAAGCGACATTTCATCATTGTTTCTTTATTTCTTAATTTCGCAGCTCTTTTGGACTCGCCATTTGTTAACCATAGTTCAGTAGAATTGCTACAGCACACGAGCGCTACGCAAGAATGTTGAATAAAGTACAAATGCCGGTTAACAAAAAAAGAAAATCTGAGAGCGAAAATGTTTCAATTACTCAACAAAACAATTTAGCCATTGAGTAATGGAACAATTGTCGAATTGAGCAATTTTCAAATTGAGTAATTAATCTAAATCTAAAATCTTAAATAAAATGGCATACGATGTAGTTGTTCTCGGCAGTGGTCCCGGCGGTTATGTAGCTGCTATCCGCGCGGCGCAATTGGGTTTTAAAACAGCAATAATTGAAAAAGAAAGTCTTGGCGGAATTTGTTTGAACTGGGGTTGCATTCCCACCAAAGCGCTCTTAAAAAGTGCGCAAGTTTACCAGGATATTTTGCACGCAAAAGATTTTGGCATCAACGCAACGGGAACGCAGGATTTTCCTGCCATCATCAAACGCAGTCGCGGCGTGGCAGACAAGATGAGCAAAGGCGTTCAGTTCCTGATGAAAAAAAATAAAATTGACGTGATAATGGGTTTCGGAAAACTAAAAGCAAAAGGACAGCTTGAGGTTACCGGCGCCGATAACAAAACGCAAATTGTAGAAGGCAAACATATTATTGTAGCTACGGGTGCGCGTAGCCGTGAGTTACAGAATTTAAAACAGGATGGCAAAAAAATAATCGGTTATCGTGAAGCGATGATACTACCGGAACAACCAAAAAGTATGATAATAGTCGGCAGCGGCGCCATCGGCGTTGAGTTCGCTTATTTTTATTACAGCATGGGCGTAAAAGTTACCATCGTTGAATTTTTGCCAAGAATTGTCCCCGTGGAAGATGAAGAAATTTCAAAAGAACTCGAGAAGACATATAAAAAATACGGCATCGAAATATTAACCAACAGTGAAGTAACAAGTGTTGACACCAGCGGCAATGGCGTAAAAGCAAAAGTGAAAACGCAAACCGGTGAAGTAACGCTTGAAGCAGATATTTTATTAAGCGCCATCGGCATCGCTGCAAATATTGAAAATATCGGATTAGAAACGCTCGGTGTAAAAACAGACAAAGGAAAAATTACCGTTGATAAATTTTATCAAACAAATGTTCCGGGAATTTA
>DATHPY010000220.1:0-2011 GCA_035483315.1 Puia sp.
ATATCGAGAGTTTCTTCTAAAGTTTCGTAGCTGAAGGAAGTGCTGATGATTGGTTTTTGCTGCGACATGCTCAAGACTATGTGCTATTAAATTACAATTTAAAATTCAATTGAAGATAGTTTATTTTCCATTATCAGTTCCATCGCGATCTTCAATATGTTTATTATTATGTGTCCGGTGACATTGCTACTATTAAGCATCGTTGCGTCGCACTCTTATACGACAATAATTCTATTCCGCATTGTGCGACTTTCCTTACTAAATCTAAGTTTCTTGATTTGAAAAATAAATACTGGATATTAACCCGCATTTTTAAATCAAAATTTGTTGCAATTTATCAGCGCCCAATATTGTTACTAATGCTCAAGTCACAGTAGTATTAAAGCTTAATTAAACCTCCTGTCCCGAAAACGGGCTGTCATCGTTTTCGGGTGTGCTTTGTTTGTTCTTTTTTGTACAAACAAAAAAGAACAAACAAAAAAACTCACTGCGAATTAATCAGAACATGTCTTACATTTTCATCAACCACCTCAATAAAAACTTTCGCCACATCTCCGGGAAATAAATTTTCAGCTTTCTCCGCCCATTCAATAAAGCAAATTTCTCCGGAGTAAATGCAATCTTCAATTCCTGCGCGGATCGCTTCTTCTTCATCTTTCAATCTATACAGATCAATATGAAAAATTTTTCCACCGGAATAAGCGTATTGATTAATAATAGAAAACGTCGGACTTCCAACATGGCTGCTCACTTTTTTTTCATCGCACAGCGCATGAATAAAAGTTGTTTTGCCCGAACCCATGCTTCCGTAAAAAGCAAAAACCTTTTTATCGCCAACAAAAAGCCAGAATTTTTTTGCTGCTTCATTAATGCCTTCCAACTTAAAAGTTAGCTCCATAATACAAATATAACTTTCAGTCCAATGCTTATTTCAAAAATCAAAGTCCGACAAACAGTCAGTTGAACTAAATTTGTATGCTATTTGTAATTTAAGAAGAGCTCATTATTAAGCAATCTAACAATTAGTCATGCGCTGAATAGTGATACTGAAGCTGAAGTCACAGCAGCACTAAAGTCTAATCAAGGAACAATCCCGAAAACGGGCTGTCATCGTTTTCGGGTGTGCTTTTTTGGTTCTTTTTTGCACAAGCAAAAAAGAACAAACACATTTTAATTTATGGAAACAATAAACTGGAAAGTTGAAGGCATGAGTTGTTCCAACTGCGCACTCACTATCGGCAATTATCTCAAAAAGGAAGGATTACAAAACGTAAAAGTCAATCTTATTGGCGGCGACGTAAGTTTTGACACGATCACCGATACTTCAAAAACAAATATTATCAAAGGCATTGAATCCTTGGGATACAATGTTCGAGCAGGTGACAATGTTACGGCTAATAAAAGAAAATTTTTATCAAACCATTTACATCGATTTATTTTTTGCCTTGTTTTTACTTTGCCATTGATCCTGCACATGTTTGATAAATGGATTCATTTTCATTGGCTGATGAATCCGTGGTTACAATTGGTTTTATGCTTGCCAGTTTATATCATTGGCATGAATTTTTTTGGAAGAAGCGCGATTCAAAGTATTCGCAACAAATTACCGAATATGAATGTGCTGATCGCCATCGGCGCGACTGCTGCATTTATTTACAGTTTGATAGGAACAATTTTTCATCTTGGGGAAAATTATATTTTTTATGAAACGGCATCGCTCATTATTACATTAATATTTCTCGGAAATTATATTGAGGAAGTTACTATTCAGTCAACACAAAAAGCATTGAACAGTTTGGCAAGATCACAAAAAGTAATGGCGAATATGATTGCATTTGATGACCGACACCAGGAGCTGATTTTTCCGGTTGAGAATTCACAATTAAAAAGCGGTGATCTGATCTTGATAAGATCCGGCGAGCAAGTTCCTGCCGATTGCAAAATTTTATGGGGGGGTGCGAGTGCAAATGAAAGTATCATCACCGGTGAAAGCCTGCCGGTTGAGAAACAT
>DATHPY010000221.1:0-3433 GCA_035483315.1 Puia sp.
TGGATCAATTCCGCCTGTTTTTTAAAAATGATCATATTTATGTTTTAACAGCCCTAAAGCCTTTACCGTACTGTTTCTTAATAATTATTTCGTACCTTTGCAAACTGATTTGAAAGGAGTTTTCTCCACTAATTAAGCAAATAATGGTAACAAAAAAACGAATTTTATTTATTGCCAACGAAATTTCTCCCTACCTCGAACTGACGGAATTTGCAGAAACAGTGAATAAGCTGGCAGTAAAAGCTAACGATACCGCGTTTGAAGTTAGATGTATTATGCCAAGATTTGGGGTTATTAATGAACGCAGGCACCGTTTGCATGAAGTGGTTCGGCTTTCTGGAATAAATGTTTCCATGGGCAACGATGATTATCCGTTGCAGATCAAAGTTGCTTCACTTCCCAATGCACGTCTACAGGTTTATTTTTTAGATAATGAAGACCTCTTTAAAAGAAAATTCATTTTTCATGATGAGCATGAAAAATGGTACGATGATAACGGATTAAGAACTGGCTTTTATTGCAGAGGTGCATTAGAAACGGTAAAAAAATTCGGATGGCCGCCGGATATTATTCATTGTAGCGGCTGGATGACGGGATTAATTCCGATGTATCTGAACACCGTCTACAAAAAAGAACCGGTGTTTTCGCACAGCAAAATTGTATTCACAATTGGACAAAATACCTTTAAAGAAAAGCTCGGCGCCGATTTTTTGAAACTCATCAACATCAACCCTGCTATAAAACCTAAAGACCTTGAAATTTTCAAAGATGCTAATAATACTGCCATGTTCCGTGGCGGCGCGTTGTATGCCGATGCAATAACTTTTGGCACCGACAAACCCGACAAAAAATTAGTGGATGAGTTCAGCAAAATAAGAGGCAAACGCGTTTTGCTTTATAACGCAGAATCCGATCTCTCCGACTATTTGCTTTTATACAAAGAATTGACCAAATAATGTTCCTGATAAATTGCCACAGAGAGCACAGAAACACAGGAGAAATCCAATCCGTGTTTCTGTGCTCTCTGTGGCAAATCTTTTTTGTAGCATTTCTTTTTAAAAGCAATTTCTGCGATTATCTTTGCGGCGAATTAAAACTAATTATTTGATACCCGGCTTCAGTAACTACGATTAAGCATCGTTGCGTCGTCTCGCCTTAGGCGAGATACGGCAACAATTCTATTGAACGATGGTCTCAATTTTAAATGTCGTAATAATTAAATAAAAACTCTGTCAATCAAAATTTAAAAACTCATGTCTTATTTATTTACCTCGGAAAGTGTTTCTGAAGGACATCCGGATAAAGTTGCCGACCAGATATCTGATGCATTAATAGATAATTTTCTCGCCTTCGATCCGCAATCAAAAGTTGCCTGTGAAACTTTAGTAACAACCGGACAGGTTGTTTTAGCCGGAGAAGTAAAATCAAAAGCGTATTTGGATGTGCAGGAAATCGCACGTGGTGTTATCCGTAAGATCGGTTACACCCGCAGCGAATACATGTTCGAAGCAACTTCATGCGGAATTTTATCGGCAATCCATGAACAATCAGCAGACATAAACCAGGGAGTTGACAAAAAGAAAAAAGAAGAACAAGGCGCCGGCGACCAGGGAATGATGTTTGGTTATGCGAGCAATGAAACGGATGATTACATGCCTTTGGCGCTCGACCTCGCGCACAAAATTTTGATAGAGCTTGCCGCATTAAGAAGAGAAAATAAAGAAATAAAATATTTACGTCCTGACGCAAAAAGCCAGGTGACTTTGGAATATGATGATAATAACAAGCCTTCACGAATTGATGCGATTGTAGTTTCAACGCAGCATGATGATTTTGATACAGAAGAAAAAATGTCCGCAAAAATTAAAAAAGATATCATCAATATTTTAATTCCGCGTGTAAAATCGAAATACAAAAAATATGCGCATTTCTTTAACGATAAAATAAAATATCACATTAACCCAACCGGAAAATTTGTGATCGGTGGTCCGCACGGAGACACAGGATTAACCGGAAGAAAAATTATTGTAGATACTTATGGTGGAAAAGGCGCGCACGGTGGCGGCGCATTCAGCGGAAAAGATCCGTCAAAAGTTGATCGCTCGGCTGCTTATGCAACACGTCACATCGCTAAAAATTTAGTTGCCGCCGGTGTTGCCGATGAAGTACTGGTGCAGGTTTCCTATGCTATCGGTGTTGCACAACCGACAAGTATAAACGTAAATACTTTCGGTACAGCCAAAGTAAAAATGAGTGATGGCGAAATTGCAAAAAAAGTGGAAGCGCTTTTTGACATGCGCCCATATTTTATTGAGCAACGTTTAAAATTGCGCAATCCTATTTACAGTGAAACTGCAGCTTATGGACACATGGGTCGCAAACCGGAGATAGTTGAAAAAACTTTTACTTCTCCCGATGGTAAAGTTGTAAAAAAGAAAGTGGAATTATTTACCTGGGAAAAATTAGATTACGTTCCTAAAGTGAAAAAAGCTTTTGGACTAAAATAAAAAATCATTCAATGAATAAAAGGCTCAATAACTCAAAGGCGAGAGATTGAGCCTTTTTTAATTGATAAACCATAACGGGTAAAGCAATTCATAAACTCCTGACTTATTGCATTGCGGCAATATGGCTTGCAAATGGATTGTTCTGTAAAGTATTAAATTTAGTTTACATCGTAAATCTTACATCGCATGAATCCCTGGAAAATTATTTCTGAAAAAAAAGTCTACGATAACGCATGGATTGATGTGACGGAATTTGATGTTATTAATCCAAATGGCGGAAAAGGGATTTATGGCAAAGTACATTTTAAAAAAATCGCCGTAGGTGCTTTACCGTTAGATGAAGAATTTAACACTTATCTTGTAGGGCAATATCGTTTTCCGCTTGAGCAATATAGTTGGGAAATTCCGGAAGGCGGTGTTGAGCCAAATGAAGATCCGTTGATTGGTATGAAAAGAGAATTGCTTGAAGAAGCCGGTTTAATAGCAGGAGAGTGGCGCCAAATATTAACGATGCATCTTTCCAATTCAGTTTCGGATGAGTTGGCTATTTTATATTTGGCAACGAAATTGCAAAAGCGCGAAGCATCGCCGGAAGAAACGGAGCAACTGACTTTAAAAAAAACCCCTTTTGATGAAGCGTTTAAAATGGTGGAAGATGGAACGATAACAGATTCGATGTCTGTCGCAGCAATTCAAAAAGTCAAGTTGATGATCCTTGATGGAAATTTTAAAAAGTAATTCTTGTACGTGTCATGTGTTACTATTAATAATTTTAAAAAAATTCAGGTTCTAAGCTCTTCTCCTTTGGAGAGGGGTTGGGTGAGGTCAAAAATAATTCTTTGTGAAAAAAAATGCACTCATAACAGGACGGCAGCCGGTGATCGAAGCTATCGAGTCCGGTCGCGGTATAGATAAAATTTTATTTC
>DATHPY010000222.1:0-5099 GCA_035483315.1 Puia sp.
TTGCTGCGATAATTTTCAATCATCACCACGATCGGACCTTCATCAATTGCAAGATGCGTTTTTGCATACCAGCTTTTTGTTTCACTGAATCCATCTGCAAATCCATAATTGCTCCATATCTTATCGCCCAAGTTATAATAAAAATGTTTGAGCGCCTGCATGGAATATTCCGGCGTGAATGGAAATGATGAAAGCGCCGCCGTTGGTTGTATAACTCCAAAATCTTCCTGCGGACAATGCGCCACATAGCCTTTATAACTATCTCCGGCAGTTAGACCCCAGCAATTTTCTCCGTAGCCTTTATGGTGTTTCGGATTTTCTATACAATACGCACGATTAATAAGAGTATGATTTTTTGTTTGTTCTGCATAATCAATTTTATGATCGTCGGTTAATCCATTTGGGTCAATTCCCATGTAAGTGTACTGTTCAAAAAATAACGGTCCGCCTTTCTCGTAATTGCCTAATGGCAATGTATAACCGTAATAAGAGTTGCCGTTTTTCCAGCCGCCGCTTTTGACCCAGGTATTTTCATATACTTGTTTTGAGATAGGATGTGTTGGCGATGAAGCCGCAACAATATATGTGATCAGCGCTTCATCATAACCAAATACAGGAAAGTTCATGTCAAAATCATTGGCAGGACTCCAATGCCAGTATAATAATTTATTATCTCCTTTGGTATGCCAGTTCCAATCTGCGGTTTCCCACATTTGCTGAACACGTTTTTGAAAATATTTTTCAGGTAATGTATTGCCATTAAAATATGCTTTTGCCGTAAGCAATCCCATCATCAGGTAAGAAGTTTCAACAATATCAGCGCCATCATCCACTCTACCGAAAGGAATTGTTTTACCTGTTGCACCATTCATAAAATGCGGATAAATTCCGTGAAAACAATCTGCTTTAATTAAAAAATCAACGATCTTAATTAATCTTTTCAACGCCGTATCTTTTCCAATCCATCCGCGGTTAACAGCAACGACAGTCGCTAAAATTCCCATTCCTGTTCCGCCGATAGCACAGGCTTCGGGACCGAAAGTATGTTTACTTAAATTGGGTTCGTCATACGCTTCATTAATGTAATCCCAATAATATTCCGCACGGACTGTGTTATCTCTTTCGCGTGCTAGTCCACTGACCGGATGTCCAAAATTCCAGAAGTAGCGGAATGTCTGCCGTTGAACAATATCAAGCAAAGCAGAATCAGAAATATTTTTTATTATGCCAACCGGGAGGATGGAATTTTTTTCTGCACTTTTTTGTGCAACAATTGTTGTTGATAAAAACAATAGAAAAAATGAAAGAATATATTTCATGATAGCTTTTTATTACCGCCTCACCACAACACCTCTTATCGCGGAGAGGAGCTTTTGCAACCTTCAACAATTTAACTTCTCAAACAATTCAACCATGCAATTCATTTCACCCAAGGACTCTCAAATCCTAATTTCTTCAACCCATTTTGAACATCGGGGCAGCTCATAAATAATTTCCACAAAAGTCCGCTTCGATAATTTTCAATCATTACAACTTCTGGTCCCTGGTCAATTGCCAAATAACGTGTCGGATACCAATCTGCAGTTACGCTGAATGCATCATAAAAACCATATTTGCCCCAGAGTTTATTTTTCATTTCATCATACCAATGTCTTATTGCAGCCATTGATTGCTTAGGTGTGTATGGGAAAGATGAAATCGCTGCCGTCGGAGAAATCACACCTAAATCATTTCTTTGATCCGGCGCATGAGCGACATATCCGCGAACGGAGTAACTTGCTGTTAAACCCCAATTATTTTTTCCATATCCTGCAAATTTTTTTGGATCATCAACGCACCATTTATAATTTATGATGGCTTGCGTACTATCTTCTTTCCAATAATCTGCATAGCTATCTTTTAATCCATGCGGATCCAGACCGAGATAAGAATAATGCGCCCAAAATAGCGGACCGCCATGCGGTGGATCTCCCTGCATGTGCAAATGCAATGTATCGGAATTATAAAAACTGATTTTATTGATGTCTCCATTTTGCGCCCAGCCTTCAGTATAAACTTCTTTTGGAAGATTGCTGGTGGGCGATGACGCTGCCATCACATACAAAATCAAACATTCATTATAACCATGAACAGGAAAATTTTTTATCCAAGCATAATCAGGGCTCCAATGCCAGAACAAAACATTTTGTGCGCCGTTGCAATACCAATTAAAATCAACTCCACGCCATAGCGCATCAATTCGCGCAACTAATTTTTTTTCATCATTATTACCATCTTTAAAAAATTCGTGTGCGCAAAGTAGACCCTGAAGTAAATAACAAGTTTCTACCAAATCACCGCCATCATCTTCCTTTCCGAAAGGTTTTACATGACCTGTTTTATCATCTATCCAATGCGACCATGCGCCGTGAAAACGATCCGCTTTTTCTAAAAAAGAAACGATCTTTTCAAAACGATGAAACCCTTCAGCGCGTGTAATATAACGGCGATGGATACCCGAAATTATTGCCATGCAGCCAAAACCGCTTCCGCCGGTGGCAATGATACTCTGATCATTGTCGGGATAAACATTATCGAGGTGAACGCGCTCCGGAGCCATGCCACTGTTGGGTTCTGCTCCATCCCAAAAATATTTGAAGGTTTGTTTTTCTACGAGATCAAGTAGTGCGTTATCACTTATTTCTACATGTGAAGAGGTTATCTTTTTTTCAGACCCCGCATTTGAATTTTGTCCAGAAAGAAAAAAAGAGAAGCTGATAGTAATTAATGAGAAAAGAAAAAGTTTTTTTTCAAGCAAGCGAATCATTGTACACATTATTTAAGTCGTACAATTTATGTAAAGATTTTCTTTTAGTAACGATAAGAGCTGACATCTTTTAAAAAGATATCAGCTCTTAAATCTTTTTTTGCAACTATAAATTCGGGCTGCTAAATCCGAGATTTGTCATTCCTGTTTTTACTTCGGGGCAACTCATAAATAAATTCCATAACAATCCGGTTCTGTAATTTTCTATCATTACAATTTGAGGTCCCTGATCAATCGCAAGGCAATCACTGTCAAACCAAATATTAGTAAGATTGAAAGCATCAATAAAACCATACTGTCCCCAAATTTTATCTCCTAATTTGTAATAGAAAAATCTTATAGCATTCATTGATTCCGTTGGGGTGTAAGGCAAAGAAGAAATAGCAGCGGTAGGAGCAATTACACCATCATCTTCTGTCGGTGAACTTGCATCATATCCATTTTGAATATCGCTCGCAGTTAAGCCCCAGCATGAGGCACTGTAACCATAATAATTGTGTGGATTATTTACACAGTACAAATAATTAATTCTTGCATGCGCTGTGTCCTGCGTCCAGTAATTAGCATAAGCGTCAGTAAGGTTATTCGGATTAATTCCCTGAAAAGAATAATGTGCAAAAAATAACGGACCACCGTAAGAAGGTCCCAATGGTAATTGAATACCGTAATACGAATTTCCATTTTTCATTCCGCCATTTTGCGCCCAACCATTATCGTAAATATTTTTAGTAATGGGATGTGTTGGCGAAGAAGCAGCCATCACATAAGTGATAAGCGCCTCATCCCATCCAACAACAGGGATACTCCATATATCACTTGTTGAAGTATAAGAAGGGTTATACTGCCAGTAAAGTCCGTTAACGGCTCCATTCTGTGTAAACCACGTCCATTCCACAGCATTATAAATAGAATTGATAGAATCACGTAATGCAAGTTCGTTTGCGTCTGTGTTGCTGTTAAAATATTGCCTGGCTGTAAGCAGACCCATCATCATGTAAGAGGTTTCAACAATGTCGGCACCACTATTACTTCCAAAAGGAATGGTTGCGCCTGTGTTTCCATCAATCCAATGCGAAAAAGCGCCATGCCATCGCTCGCATTTTGTAGTAAGAAAATTGGTGATGGCAGTTAATCGCGTTACAGCATCGCTACGTGAAATAAAACCACGATTGACTGCTGCCACCATCCCCATAATCCCAAAACCGCTGCCGCCAGTTGTAACTGTATTGCCGGATGAAGTTCTTTCGCGCGCAAGCCCAGAGACTGAATTACCACCACTCCAGAAATAATTAAATGTTTGTTGCTCTATTAAAGTCAGTAGTGCAGAGTCGGTTATTTGTGGGAATTTGTCGGAGGAGTCAATTGCAGTAGTAAAAATTAATGTTATGCGACTTTTTAATGAAGAGTCGGATTGGGATTTTAAGCCGGTGGAAATTACAATTGAATAATTTGTCAACCCTTTTAAAAGACTTGGCGATTGAACAACAAGTGTACTATCGTTATTCGCATAAGAATAATTACCCTGAATATAGGCGCCATTTCCAAAAAACAAGATACTTGAAGAAGTTGTAGTTGTGTCAATGGATGAAGAAAAAGAAAATTTAATAATTGGATTCGCATTTATATTGCGGAAAACAAGACTAGTGTTTGAACTATCATTAACCGACGCTTTTATCAGAGAAAAAGAATTTGCAATTGGAGGTATAGGTTTTGCGTTGCTATCTTTTTTACAGGAAAAAAGAAAAAGAGTTGAGACTACAAATAGAAAAATCTGTTTCACCAGGTAATAATTATTTTCTGAACTGTAAAACTCGTTATAAAATTTTGTCTGAGAAGATAAAAGGCTGCTTTTCAAGGCAGCCCTTTAAAATTTATTTTTTAAAGAAATTATCTACCCAATTTTTCCAAATTATATAGTGCATTTACTTGCGTGGCATTTAATGCAGCATTGTAGATTCTGAATTCATCTAACAAACCAGCAAAATCATCTTCCCAACTATTTCCTCTTTGAGAAGCCTTATTGTAAAGGAGAGGGCTTTGAGGGTTTACATCCCAATCCCATGTACCAAATTCCATTCCATATGCATTTTCGAAAACAAGACCGCCCATAGTAGGTGCGGCATTACTATTTGTATTTGATCCCGGATCATTTGCATAAACAGTTTCTGTTCCGTTAAAAGGACCATATGGACCGCTAAGACTGTTTGTACCTCCCTGCGCGCCATTAACATATCCAGTTAATGTGCTGGAACCTCCGTTATAAGTAAATACAACATGAGTCCATGTATTAACC
>DATHPY010000223.1:0-4258 GCA_035483315.1 Puia sp.
TAATTACTTCGGTAAAAGCTTTATTAATTGTAAATTCAAAAGCATCTTTTTTAAATAATTGCTGCATGCTTTTGCTCACTTTTAATTCTTCGGGAAATAAAACAAATCGCGGGTCAGGACTCCACCATAAAATATGTTCGCCTTCATACCACGGAAAAATTCCGTTTCGGTAAGCCAGTAATAATCGTTCTGTGGAAAGATCTCCACCGAATGCCAGCAAACCGTCGGGCTCGGATAAATGAACAGGAGGGAAGATAAGTTCATTATTTAAAGCGAATAAAGACATGAGGTAGTTATGAAGTTAGAAGTATGAAATAAGAAAGACAAGGCGCAAGAAACAAGCAACCGGCAACTTACAATAAGATTTACGATTCTGACAAAACCTCAATTGTTGCGCCGATGCCGCGTTCGGTAATTGCATCGCGCATTGGTTGTAATTCTTTGTACGAACCTTGCTTCACTGAATATTTTCCCTGTGTATGAATTATCATCGCGCATTGTTCTGCCTGTTCTTCGCTGTGTTTGCAAACCTCGATCAACGTTTCGATCACCCATTCAAATGTATTCACTTCATCATTCCACACAATAAGGTTGTATGGCTCATCATTTTTTGTGAGTACATCGGTCGCAAATTCTTCCAATCTTTTTATGTCTGATCTTTCTAAACTCATTATTTTTTTGTTGATACAAAATTAATCATTTCAAAATATTGCCGCAATAATCGAAATAAGTAACTTCAACGAATAACTCTTATAATTATGCAAAAAGTTACAGGAATTGGCGGCGTCTTTTTTAAAGCAGCCGATCCGAAAGCATTAGCACAATGGTATCAAAAACATTTAGGAATTGAATTTGGCGATCAGTCATATTTCTCATTTGAATGGATCAATCATAATAATCCCAATGTACCGGGACAAACCGCTTTTTCTTTTTTTAAAGAAACTACAGATCATTTTCAGCCTTCGGAAAAACCTTTTATGATAAATTTCCGGGTTAAAAATCTTGTTGAATTATTGGATGAATTGAAAAAAGAAAATGTGCAAATAATAGGAGAGATACAGGAATTTGACGGATACGGAAAGTTTGGTTGGATCATGGATCCTGATGGAAATAAAATTGAACTCTGGGAGCCGATTGATTAAAAAATGTAAATTATCACCTCATATTTTAAAGCACTTAAAAAATCTTTTTCCCTGTCTTTCTGTGCGATCTGTGGCTAACCCAAAATAAAGTTATCAGCTTCATGCAATTTTCAGAAAATCTTCACGTTTTTGATTAGTTCGTTTTAAAATCCAATAATTACATATCCAATGAAACCTAATACCCAAAACCAACAGGATTTCCTTGCCGAGTCTTTAATCAATTTGGAAAAGCAAGTAATCCAGGAAAGTAAAATTGCACTCTTGAAAATTCAAAGCTGGCGTTATGCCATGAAAACTCCTGAAATAGGATTTAGTTATCAACGAGAAGCTGCATCAATGATCAGCAGATCGCTCATGTCTTATGTTCCCAATAGTTTTGTGTTAAGCGAAGAAGGGTTTTATTTTTCAGCGATTGAAAATTAATTTTTACAATCGTTAGGTGCAGTTGGTTAGGCGACCAACCGCTGCGCTACGTCGAGGCCTTGTCGGTCGCTTACCAACCAAATTTTTATTATAGTTTGTACAATTAAAAACTAATGCACTCTTTCAATTCCTTTTCTGTATAAGCCATATTGTATTGCTTCAGCACATCAGCCGGAACTCCATTCCATTGATTGGGAACATTGCCCATATAGCCAACATCTTTTCCGCCAATTTCCGAAGTATAAAAACCGGTTGCCGTTAAGTTGCGCACCAAATTAAAAAACGAAACTCCCTGTGCCATTTCTGGTTTTGCTTTTTTAGGCCAAGCAATTTCATCAACCATTTGCATTTGTTGCTCGTGTGTAAGGTCTTTAAAAGAATTATCAAAACGTTTCAGGCATTGCATATCTAACCAACGCAATCCGCCGCGCATTGGCGTTTGATGATCCGGCATATCTTTCACAATAAATTCAATAAAGTCGGGAACTTTCGCATCGCTGGCGCTTCCGCTCATTCCGTCTTTCGGAATAATGATATCGGCAAGAATGGTGATCGTTGCCATTTCATGCGGCGTAAAAAAAGTATAAGAAGTAACTTCTTTTTCGTGCGCCTGTTCTTCCTTCATCCGGTTAATACCACTGGTGGTTGTAACTTCAGCTTTTGTTTCGTCGGATTTTTTGTCTGCTGGTGAACACGCGTCAATTAATGCGCCTGCAGAAACGCCGCCGATTAGTAACGCTTTTATTGATTTTCTTCTATCCATGATTTTATTTACGATTTACTATTTTTTAAAATTCGGCTATACGTTATCGTTAGCCTCATCCTCTTATCCTTCTCCGCGCGGAGAAGGACGGCGCTTTATAACTTTGCCAAACAATATATCTTCCACATCATTTGTATAATAATAATCAGCGCTATTCGTCATTCACAATTCATCATTGACCATTCACCAATTATCCATTCTCAATTATCAATTAAATATTCCTCGTCTTCATTTCATCAACAATATATTCACTTGTGCGCATTGATAATGCGAGTATCGTCCATGTAATATTTTTATCAGCCTGCGAAACAAACGGACCACCATCAACACAAAATAAATTTTTAACCTCGTGCGCCTGGCTGTATTTATTTAATGGAGAAGTTTTTGGATCATTTCCCATTCTCACAGTTCCCGCTTCATGAATAATATTTCCGGGAGCATGCAAACCATAATTATTATGCTTGCCATCATCTCCGCCCCAGGTCACTACAGCGCCCATTGCATGAAGAATTTCTTTAAAAGTTTCCTTCATGTGTTTTGCCTGGTTTATTTCGTAATCAGTATATGTTGTATTGAAACGCAAAACCGGAATTCCATATTTGTCTACAACCTGTGGATCAATTTCACAATAACTGTCCGCACGCGCAATTGCTTCACCGCGACCAGCCATGCCAACATGCGAACCAAAGAAATAGCGATAATCTTCTTTCAGCGAAGCGCCATAACCACCCGGCTCTTTTTGCGTGCCTTTTATTTTGAACATCTCCTGCATTTTTTCAATTCCCCAATTGAATCCATACATCGGCATTCCAAAACCGCCGCCATATTCAATGTGATAGCCGCGCGGAAAATCTAATTTTTTATTATCGAGCCACCAGGGAGAATAAACGTGCATGCCGCCAACACCATCTTCATTATATCTTTTTCTGTCGAAGAGTTCAGGAATAATTCCGCCCATGTCAGCGCCGGTGGAATCATGCAAATATTTTCCGACAACGTTGCTGCTGTTTGCTAATCCATTTGCATGTTGAGCGGATTTCGAATTCATTAACAACCTCGCACTTTCGCAAGCGCTTGCAGCGAGTATTATTGTTCTTCCGGAGACCTGATACTCCTGCATGTCATCTTTACTTACATATGAAACGCCCGTTGCAAGACCTTCATTATTTGTTAATACTTCACGAGCCATTGCATTGGTAACCAAGTCTACATTATTCGTTTTTAATGCAGGAATAACAAGACAAGACGAAGCAGAAAAATCGCCGTACACTTTACAACTGCGCCCGCATTGCGCACAGAAAAAACATGCGCCGCGTTCGCTGTTTATTTGTTTGGTAAGAATAGATAATCGTGATGGTATAACGGGGACGCTTATACTATTTCCAGCTTTCTTAATAAACAGTTCATGTAATCTTGGTTTCGGCGGGGGAAGAAAAATTCCGTCAGGATCATTTTCCAAACCTTCGTTTGTTCCAAATACGCCGAGAAGTTTATCTATTTTGTCGTAGTAGGGTTTTACATCTTCATAACCGATCGGCCAATCGTCGCCGAGTCCATCAATACTTTTGCGTTTAAAATCTTTCGGACCAAAACGCAATGAAATTCGTCCCCAGTGATTTGTTCTTCCGCCAAGCATTCTTGCGCGCCACCATTCCCATTTTGTATCACCGACATGCGTGTACGGTTCGCCATCAATATCCCATCCCCAATAACATCCGTCAAAATCTCCAAACGGACGAAACTTAGTGCTGGCGCCGCGTCGCGGAGACTCCCACGGATTTTTTAATTGATTGGAATCAGTTTTCGGATCGTACATCGGACCCGCTTCTATCAAACAAACTTTTAATCCGGCATTTGCTAAAACATAAGCAGCCATTCCACCGCCTGCGCCCGAACCTACAATAACTGCATCGTACTGTTTTGTTTGTTT
>DATHPY010000224.1:0-9695 GCA_035483315.1 Puia sp.
GATGTTAATAATCCATTCTGCGTTCCGGGATTCGGATTGCAACAGGAGCTGATCAATTTGCATAATGCAGGGTTAACTAATTTGCAGGTTCTTCAAACGGCAACCATTAATCCCGCCAAATTTTTATATAGAGAAAACGAATTGGGTAGTGTAACAGAAGGTAAGCTGGCAGATTTATTAATACTCGAAGAAAATCCTTTATCAGAGATCAGCAATACGCAAAAAATAAATGCTGTAATTGTAAATGGAAAATATTTATCAAAAACTGATATTGCCCGAATATTGGACGCCCAAAGAAAAAGATAAAAGAGTTTTTAATTGTCACTGTTATTTAATCTCCCGGTTTTCAATTTCTCCACTTTTTTTGTATATTGATATTCTCTGTGCTTCCCGCCTGGTATAATTATTACAATTCTATAATTATAAATGAAAGCATTCTTCATATTATTTCTGTTTCCTTTTCAGCTTTTTTCGCAGGATATAACCGGCGTGTGGACTGGTCATATTCAAACTATGGGAAATCAACTTCCGTTCGAAATTGTAATAAGTCAAAGCAATGATAAATTAACTGGCTACTCGTTAACAACTTTTACGATGAACGGCAGCGAGAATACCGGAATAAAATCAATCAAACTAAAAAGCAAAAACGGAAATGTATTTATTGAAGATGAAGAAATGATCTATAACGATTATTCGACTTCACCAAAAAGAGTTAAGCTCACTGGCAATTTGTTGTTAGCGGAAAAAAATTCTGCAATAACACTGACCGGAAATTTTAAAACAAGGGCGATGGATTTCAGAACATCAGATAATTTATCTTATTCGGGAACTATCGAACTCGTAAAACAAACCGCAACAACAAAAACAAAATTGATGAGCATGCTGGAGAAATTGAATTTGCTCAACAACCTTTCATTTGTTCAACCAACGATTACTAAAAAAGAAGAATCCGCTCTCGTCTCTGCACCAAATGAAGAAAATGAATCTTCAATTGCAAAAAGAAAAGCGATTCTTTCTGCTGGTTCAGCAACAAAAAAATCTAACGGTAATGTTCAACTGGATAAATTAAATAGTAATGCAGCAAGAAATTTGTCGCTTCCGGCGGTGAACATGGATTCCCTCATTAACGAACAAATTGTTTCTGCTTCTCAAGAAAGAAAAAAAGAAATTGTCCGCAGCGTTTTTTTTACTTCGGATAGTTTAGTGTTAAGTTTATACGATAACGGAATAGTTGACGGCGACACGGTAAGCATTGTTATGAACGACAAAGTTATTCTTGCCAAACAGGGATTAACCACAAGAGCAATACGATACGTTATTCATGTTACTCCGCAACTTGGCGATTCATTATTACTTACAATGGTTGCAGATAATCTCGGTTCTATTCCACCCAATACCGGGCTTCTTATTGTTGAAGACGGAGATCAGAGAAATGAAATTCGTTTTACAGGCGATATGCAAATGAGCTCCGCAGTTCTTTTCAGGCGGAAGCATTGAGTCTTCAACGTTAATACTTCGTAATGCTTTTGTAAATTTGATCAATGCGATTTGACACTTACATTCCTTGTGATATCTTAAAACCATATGTAAAAAATTTCGTCATTTCCGAATCGGAAGAAGAAAAAATTTACAAAGTATTGCCGGAAACTGGGCTCGTTATCGGTTTTCAATACAAGGGAAAACTTTCGCACATTGATGAAGAAAAAGAAATTCAGCTCAGTGCCTCAGGCGTTACGGGCTTGCACGATAGTTATCGCCTTTTTAAAAATTCTTCAAACATTGGAACGCTGCTCGTTTTTTTTAAAGAAACCGGCGCTGCATCTTTTTTCAAACAACCGGTGCACGAACTTTTCAGAGAAAGTATTTCGCTGGATAATTTTATGCTTCGATCGGAATTGCTGATTCTCGAAGAACAACTTAACGAAGCAAAAAAAGACATCGGAAAAATTAATGTTGTTGAGCAATTTTTAATTTCAAGAATGAACAATACTATTCAGGATAATTTGGTGTTGTCTGCGTTAGCGCTTATTCATAAAAGCAAAGGAAATATCCGCATCAAAGAATTAATGAAGGAATTACACATCAGTCAAAGCCCGTTGGAAAAAAGATTCCGGCAAGTTGTAGGTGCATCACCAAAAAAATTTGCTTCAATTGTTCGGCTCAAACATGCTATTCAAAATTATAATCCGCAAAATTCATTAACTGATCTCGGTTACGAAGCAGGTTTCTACGACCAGGCGCATTTCATCAAAGAATTTAAAAACTTCACCGGCGAGAATCCTGAAAGTTTTCTTACAAAAAAATAAAAAAACGATTTTTTACAATTGCAGTTTTTTTAATTGGAAGAACTTTGTGTAAAATTTATCAAAAATGAAAAGAACAAAGACGTATGAGGTTTCGCACAAAGGATTGCGAAACGCATTATCGCAAATATCATTATTAGCGGGAAAAACAAATTTTTCAGACACGCGTGAAGTAGAAGTATTGTTTGAATTGGGAAGAAATGTTTTTAAAATTCTCAGCATTCATGCTGCCGATGAAGACGAAGTAACTCTTGCCGAATTGGAAAAACGCTGTCCGGGATGTTCGCAGCACGATAAGGAAGATCACCAGGAAATTCATATTGCACAAAGCAAAGTTGAAAAATTGCTTGCAAAAATCTACGCCGATTCCAAAGCCGGTAAGGATGTGAGCGAAGACGGTGCTGAATTTTATTTGGCCTGGAGCGAATTTCAATCAACTTATCTTGAACATACAGCAGAAGAAGAAAGAATAACGCAACTTTTATTATGGCATCATTTTACAGATGAAGAATTGGCATCTCATCGTGTAAGGATCATGCAAAAAAATCCGCCGGAAATTTTACTCATTTGGTTCAGGTTTGTAATTCCTGCACAAAGTCATAATGAAAGAGTGGGATTATTATCAGGATTCAAAAAAATGGCGCTCCCTCCTTTTTTTGAACAAGGAATCGTGGTAATAAAACAATTTCTTACCGAAAAAGAATTTTCAGATTTGAGTAAAGCGTTGCAAAATTAGCTTGTTGATTCAGCAGGTTTATCAGCGCGCGATTGTGCAATATCGTATTCCAATTCCGGATCAATATTTTGCTCTTCTACTTTTTGCGCTTTCTCCATTAATTCATCATGATGAGCTTTCAACCATTCAAGTTTTTTCTTACCATAAGAAAAACGCGTGAATATTACAAAGAGCACCGGAACAATAAAAATGGAAATGGTAGAAGATGCGATCATTCCACCCAACACAGTTACGCCAATAGTATTTCGGGAAGCTCCTCCGGCTCCGGTTGCCAATGCGAGTGGTAACACGCCGAGAATAAATGCAAATGATGTCATTAAGATTGGCCGCAAACGCAATCGCACGGCTTCAAGAGTTGACTGAATTAGTTCTTCACCGCGGTCAACTCTTATCTTTGCAAATTCAACAATCAGTATTGCATTTTTTGCAGACAAACCTATCAATGTTATCAACCCAATTTGCGCGTAAACATTATTAGTGATTTTCGGAAGAATAGAAAGTGCAACTATTGCCCCGAACGCGCTTATCGGAAAAGCCAACATAACGGCTAACGGCACCGACCAACTTTCGTATAGCGCAGCAAGAAAAAGAAAAACGAAAATGATACAAAAAGCAAAAATGTAAATGGTAAGCGAACCTGCTTTAATTTCTTCATAACTCAATCCTGAAAAATCGTACGTATATCCGCGTGGTAAATTTTTTGCAGCCAATTCTCTTAATGCATCAATACTTTGTCCGCTGCTATATCCCGGCGGAATAGTACCATCAACTTCTGCAGAACGGAAAATATTAAAATGCGTAATGAGTGGCGCTGCAATATCGGGTTTGTAACTGATAAGTGTACTAAGCGGAACCATTGCGCCGGAACTATTACGCACGTAATATTTATTCATGTCGGATATCAGCGCCCGGTAATTAGTATCAGCTTGTATTACGACGTGATATGTTTGATGATACAACGTAAAATTATTTACAAACAAACTTCCCATGTAAGCCTGCATCGTTGTAAAAACATCTGAAATATTTACGCCGAGTTTTTCACATTTCTGCCTGTCAACAGTAAGATTATAACTTGGTGTGTGCGCAGAAAAATAACAATACGCCGTTGATGTCGCCGGATTTTTTTTCGCGGCAGCAACAAATTTATTAACTACTTTTTCAAAAGTATGAATATCATCGGTTGAATTTCCTTGCTCGATCTGCATGCTAAAACCTGCCGAAATACCAATGCCGCGAATGGGTGCTGGTTGAACGACAACTACACTTGCATTTTTTATTCCGGTTTTCGCAATTCTTTTTCTTAATACATCCAAAAGTCCGGGGACCTGCAGTGAGTCTGCAGTTCGTTCATCCCACGGTTTAAGCATCACAAACATAGAGCCTGCGTTTGAGGTTGCGCCTCCATTCAATATATTAAAACCAGATACTGCTGTATAGTGCAAAATGCCCGGCGCATCACTAACCACCTGCATTAATTTATTTAAAACATTTACTGATTGCGTTGTAGAAGAAGCATCGGGTAATTGATAAGTAATGAGTAACCTGCCTCCATCTTCCGATGGAACAAATCCTGACGGTTTTGCTTTAAATAAAAAATACGCTCCGGTGCAAATACATAATAATATAATGACGATAAGTTTCGAATATTTGATACTTCTTTTTACACCATTTGTATAACTGTTCGTGAATCTTTCAAACCATTTATCAAAGCGATAGAAAAATTTATCTAACAGATTTGATCTTTTTTCTACCATTGATGGTTTTAATAGCAACGTACAAAGCGCGGGTGTTAATGACAGTGCGATGAAAGCAGAAAGAATAACTGATATAGCAATGGTGATCGCAAATTGCTGGTATAATCTTCCGACAATTCCGGGAATAAATCCAACGGGAACAAATACTGCTGCAAGAATTAATGCAATAGCAATAACCGGGGCAGAAATATCTTTCATCGCGCGGTAAGTCGCTTCTTTCGGCGACATTTTTTGCTCATCAATATAATGTTGAACAGCTTCAACAACAATGATCGCATCATCAACCACAATTCCGATTGCCAGCACAAAGCCAAACATCGTAAGCGTATTTATGGTGAAGCTTAATGGAATAAAAAAACAAAAAGTACCAAGAATAGAAACAGGAATTGCTAAGATTGGTATAATAGTAGAACGCCAGTTTTGCAGAAATAAAAAAACAACTATCGCAACTAACGCAAGCGCTTTTAATAAAGTTCCGACAACTTCCTGCATGGAAACTTTAATAATAGTTATTGATTCAAACGGAACCGAATAATCTACATCAGTTGGAAAAGATTTTTTTAATTGTTTTAAAGCTGCATAAACATTGTCTGCAGTTTGCAACGCATTGCTTCCGGGAGTTTGATAGATCATCAATAGCGAACACCTGTTTCCGTCAACAAATGCGTTGCTCGAAAAAGTGAATTTACCTAATTCAACTCTCGCAACATCTTTCAGGTAAACCAACTCGCCGGTTCCCGGAATTGTTTTTACAATTATATTCTTATAGTCATCGGCGCTGCTGAGCATTCCGTTTACAAGAATCCCTATTTCATTTGTTTGTGCTGATTGTTGTGGCGGCGCGCCAACTGCCCCCGCTGCTACATAAACATTTTGTGCGTTCAACGCAGCCGTGATATCACCAGGCGTCAGACTGTAAGAAGCCATTTTATCCGGGTTCATCCAGATGCGCATACTGAACTGATCCGTACGTGCAGATACATCACCAACGCCGGGCACACGCAGTATGGCGTTTTCAATAAACACATTGGTATAATTATCCAGGAATGTAATATTGTGTGTGCGCTTTGGCGAATAAATTGCCACGAGCATCAACTGATCCGGATTACTTGCGCGCACTGTCAATCCTAATTTACTAACAACAGCAGGCAATTGTGGCTGCGCGATGCCAACGCGATTTTGAACATTAAGCGCCGCAATGTGAACGTTGGTACCAATATTATAGGTAACGCGGATATTCACGCCACCACTATTGGTACTGGTGCTCTGCATGTATTCCATGCCGGGCGTGCCGTTCACCTGTTCTTCAATGGGAATGGCAACTGTTTGTTCAACTGTTTCTGCATCTGCGCCGGTGTACGATCCGTTAACAGAAACACTTGGCGGAGAAATATTCGGATACTGATCAATAGCTAAATTAAAAATGCAAATGATGCCCGAAATAATTAATACCAATGAAATAACTATTGCAGTAACAGGTCTTTTTATAAACGTGTTTGAGATCATTCTTCTTTTTTATTGCACGAATTGAATCGAATTTTTTAGGCGTCTGACGGCTTCAACTGTTTAATATATTTTATGTTTCTGCTAAAGCCGTCAGACGCCTTAGCTAATTCGTACTAATTCGTGTTATTATTTTTTGACACCAGCTTCAGTTTTTCATAGCATCATCGTCTCGCCTGAGGCGAGATCCGTTCATCAGTTGTACTACTATTGAGCGCCTTACTAACGGAAACATACAACCGAATTTAAGCTTTTTGTTTCCTGATTTATAAGGCGTCAGACGGCTGCAAGTGCGTGATATGTTTTTATATTTCTGCCAAAGCCGTCAGACGCCTGAAATACTTTGCGCCTCTTTGCGTGAAATTCTTTCCAAAACGCAATTCGTGTAATTCGCTCTAATTCGTGTTATCGTTTTCATTCTTATTCTCCGCGCGCGATTTTGCAATTTCAAATTCCAACTCTGCATCAATATCCTGCTGTTCCACTTTTTTTGCTTTCTCCATTAATTCATCATGATGTGCTTTCAACCATTCTAATTTTTCTTTTCCATAACTTACGCGCGTGATGACAACAAACAAAACAGGTACAATAAAAATTGCCAGTGTTGAAGCTGCTGTCATTCCGCCAAAAACTGTGAATCCAATTGTTCTTCTTGCCACAGCGCCTGCACCCGTTGCAAGCACCAATGGCAATACGCCTAAAATAAATGCAAGTGATGTCATGATGATCGGCCGCAAACGAAGTTTCACCGCTTCTAATGTTGATTGAATAAGTTCTTCACCCTGGTCAACACGAACTTTCGCAAACTCAACAATTAATATTGCATTTTTTGCAGCGAGTCCAATTAATGTTATCAATCCAATTTGCGCATACACATTATCCGTTAAGCTTGGAACAAATTCCAGCGTGAGAATTGCGCCGAAAGCGCCAATAGGAACTGCAAGCAAAACGGAGAACGGAACTGACCAACTTTCATACAATGCAGCGAGAAAAAGAAATACGAATGTGATTGAAAATAGAAAAATATAAATCGTAGTTGAGCCCGCGCGAATTTCTTCATAACTCAATCCCGAAAATTCATAATTATATCCTTGAGGAAGAACTCTGTTTGCAATAGCGATAAGTGAATCTGTTGCTTGTGTGCTGCTGAATCCTGTTGCAGATGCGCCATCAATTTCTGCGGAGCGAAAAATATTAAAATGAGAAATCAGCGGCGCAGTTTCTGTTGGCGAATAACTTACGAGCGTGCCGAGCGGAACCATTGCGCTATCCTGATTTCTTACATAATATTTATTGATGTCCGTTATTAAAGTTCTGTATGAAGTATCAGCTTGCACTACTACGTGGAATGTGCGGTTATAAACGGTGAAATCATTAATGTATAGACTTCCCATAAATGCCTGGATGGTAGTAAATACATCACCAACACTAACGCCGAGCTTCTCACATTTTTCGCGGTCAACAGTAAGATTAATACTTGGTGTTCGGGCAGTGTAAAAAGTAAAAGCATTAGTTATTGCAGGGTTTTTATTTGCTTCAGCAATAAATTTATTTACTACATCTTCAAATGCGTGCAGATCATCATTTGTTGCACGTTGTTCTATCTGCATGCTAAAACCAACTGTTTCACCAACACCGGGAATTGGCGATGGCTGTATCACTTCTACATTTGCATTTTTTATTCCTGCATCCACAATTCTTTTTTGCATTACGTTAATAATGCCGGGCACCTGCTGATCTGTTTCACTCCGGTCGTCCCAGGGTTTTAATTGTACATAAATTGTTCCTGCATTCGAGTTTGTTGCATTGTTCACCACATTCAATCCGGATAATGCTGCATAATGTGCAACGCCCGGTGTTGTAGTAACAACTTGCATCAGTTTTGTCATTACTTCAACAGATTGAGTTGTTGCGGATGCGGGTGGCAATTGAAATGTTACATACAGGTTACCGTCATCTTCCGAAGGAATAAATCCGGTTGGTTTATGGCCGAATAAAAAATATGCGCCAACGCACATACAAACTAAAAAGATGACAACGTATCGCGATGCTTTGATACTTCTCTTTACACCATTTGTATATTTTTCAGTAACCCTATCAAACCAATTATTGAATTTGGTAAAAACTTTATTGACACCTTTTTTTTGTCTTTCAGGATCGTGAGGTTTTAATAATAACGTACACAACGCTGGTGTTAATGACAGTGCGATGAATGCAGAAAGTATTACAGAAATAGCAATGGTGATGGCAAACTGTTGATACAATCTTCCAACAATGCCGGGAATAAATCCTACAGGAACGAATACAGCAGCGAGTATCAGCGCGATGGCAACAACGGGCGCGGATATATCTTTCATGGCGTGATAGGTCGCTTCTTTCGGCGACATTTTTTGTTCATCAATATAATGTTGCACCGCTTCAACAACAATTATCGCATCATCAACCACAATTCCGATGGCAAGTACAAAACCAAACATGGTTAATGTGTTGATGGTAAAACCGAGCGGGATGAAAAAAATAAATGTTCCTAAAATGGAAACCGGAATTGCAAGGACAGGAATTAATGTAGACCGAAAATTTTGCAGAAATAAAAACACAACTATCGCAACAAGACCTAAAGTTTTTAATAACGTTCCTACAACATCAGCCATGGAAACTTTTACAACAGTGACGGCTTCAAACGGAACAGAGTATTCAACATCAGCAGGGAAAGATTGTTTCAGCAGCGCCAGTTCTTTGTAAATTCCTTTTGCAGTTTCCAATGCATTGCTTCCCGGCGCCTGGTAAATACGCAAAAAGGAAGCGCGGTGTCCGTCAACAAAAGAATTACTCGAAAAAGTGAACTTGCCCAATTCAACTCTCGCAACATCTTTCAAATAAACAAGCTCACCGGTTGCAGGCAATGTTTTTACAATAATATTTTCAAACTCAGAAACTTTACTCAACCTTCCATTTACTAAAATGCCAATCTCAAATGTTTGTGTAGTTGTTTGCGGCGGCACACCTGCTGAGCCAGCTGCCACCTGCACGTTTTGCGTTGTCAATGCAGCAATAATATCAGATGGCGTTAAACTGTACGCCGCCATTTTCTCGGGGTTCATCCACACGCGCATACTGAAATCGTCTGTAAAACGGTTGATGCTGCTCACTCCGGGCACACGCAGCAAAGCATCCTGTATAAAAATATTGGTGTAGTTATCAAGAAATGTAATGTTGTGTGTTCCTCTTGGCGAATAAACAGCAACCATCATCAGCATACTTGGATTCAATGCTCTAACGGTTATGCCTAACCGACTTGCAACGGCAGGTAATAATGGAGATGCAATGCTCACACGGTTTTGCACATCGAGCGTTGCAATATCAATATCAGTCCCGATGTTAAAAGTAACATTCATTGAC
>DATHPY010000225.1:0-8046 GCA_035483315.1 Puia sp.
ATCTTTTTGAAAAAATTTTAGTTTTCAGAAGTGAAGGTGAAAACTCTAACAAATATAAAATGTCAAAATCCGAAGTTGTTGTAACCAGATGTTAATGAATTTTATTTTAGAATTGATTAACAATACCGATATGTTGCGATGGTGCAATTCATTTTTTTGCAGCAAGCATTTACTGTGTTAACTTGCGCTGTTTTTAAAATTGATATCCCTTACTAATTATGACCGATCTTTCTAAATTTGATGCCAATGGCGTCAGCAATCCCAAAAACAATATTTTCGGACTTCCTTTTTCTGAAGAGGAAGCGCGCCTGGTTATTTTGCCCGTTCCCTGGGAGGTGACTGTGAGTTACGGAGCCGGAACGTCGCGTGCCGCGGAACATATTTTTATTGCAAGTATGCAGGTTGATGTTTTCGATTCCGAGTGCAATAATGCGTGGCGAAAAGGTTTTTTTATGCGACCGCACGACAGAAAACTTTTAATGAAAAGTGATTACCTGCGCAAAGAAGCCGAGCTGTACATTGATTATATTTCCAAAGATGAGCTGGTTGAGAAAAATACTTTCATGACCAAATCATTAAAAGAAATCAACGAAGGCAGTGTCATGTTGAACAAATGGGTTTACGAACAAACTATTGATTTGTTGAATCGTGGAAAATTGGTTGCCTTACTCGGCGGCGATCACAGTGCGCCTTTTGGTTTTTATAAAGCAATTGCAGAAAAGCATGGCGACTTTGGCATATTGCATATTGACGCCCATTGCGATCTGCGAAAATCGTACACGGATTTTATTTACAGCCATGCCAGCGTAATGTATAATGCGTTAAATGAGATTCCGCAATTGAAAAAAATTGTTCAGGTTGGCGTTCGCGATTATTCGCAGGAAGAGTGGGAATATATTTGTAACAGTGATTACAGGCTGATCACTTATTTTGATAAAGATGTGAAGGAAAGAATGTATGATGGGCAGACATGGAAACAGATCACTGATGAAATGATCAATCATTTGCCGCAAAAAGTTTATGTAAGTTTTGATATTGACGGACTTGATCCAAAACTTTGTCCGCACACCGGAACCCCTGTGCAAGGCGGTTATGAAACGGAACAGATTTTATATCTCATTAAAAAAATAACACAAAGCAGAAGACAATTTATCGGATTTGATTTGGTTGAAGTAGGAACCGGAGAAACAGATTGGGATGCCAATGTCGGCGCGCATGTTTTATGGAAGTTGTGTAATTTATTAGTTGGGACGAATGGATAATGTTGTCGTGAAAAGTGAGACGTTAAATGTGAGATATCGCCGTTATTTTCCACGTCTCACGTTTGACATCTGACGATTTTAAAGTTTGAGCATGAAGTATGATTACGTTGTTACGTTAAAAAGAGATAACGAAAAATATATTGATTCAACCAGCATTTTTTTGTGTGTTATTTCTATTCTCGCTTTTTTATTTGTTCAAATTCAGCAACAAAAACTTAATTTATTTCTCAGCTTTGCAGCGGCGGTGTTAATTGCAGGATTGATTATTAATATTTTTGTTTTAAAAAATAAAGGAAAAATCGTTCGTTACAAAAACTGGTTGCTGATCGCAGGAATATTTTGGATCGGGATGCCTTACCTGCAATGGCTTTGCATGGTATTTTTTCTCCTTGCTTTTTTGGAATATCAGGCAAAATATCCTTTGGAAATTGGATTTACAAACAATGTGATTGTTATAAATAGTTTATTTAGAAAGAAATTTGCATGGTCAGATTTCAACAATATTATTTTAAAAGATGGGTTGCTGACGATGGATTTTAAAAATAATAAACTGATACAAAAAGAAACGATTGACGACGATGATGATTATGATGCTGATGAAGATGAGTTCAATGATTTCTGTAAAAAGCAGTTGTCTGAGACGTTGGTCGTGGACCGTTGATAGTTGACCGACTTTATTTCATTTTACTTTATATTTTTGAAATTTATTTTTAATGGCGAACAACGGTCATCGTCCATCAAACAACGTCTATCAACAAACTTAGATGCTCAAACATTCTCCATACATTCTTTACTCCGACGGCAAAGGAAATATTTTTGAAGATGAAACTTTATTTGCCACTGGAAGAAGTGGATGTGATGCTTTACCCGTTCCTGATGAAGGTTGGATCGAATTACCCGATGGCGGGTCTTTATATGAATTGCCCGGTCGCCGTGGGATAGGCATTGACGTTATAACAGGCGAAATGCGTTTATGCAATAAAGGATCTGCCGTTGCAGCATTTATTCCGCCGGCACACACCGGTTTGTATCTCTCCGCTTATGAAACGGAAAAAGATGCTCCTACGCTCCCGTTGTTTTGTTATACAGCCGCGGGTTGGCATGATAATAAATTTTATGTTCCTGCAGTAAGAATTGAAAATGACATTCGCCAGGAATGTGCGGGATATGATAATACAAAAATTAAAAACGGTGCGCAACATTTGCTGGAAGCATATCCGCATAATCGTTTGGTAAAACATTTAATGCAGAATTGTTGTATGACGTATAACTGTCCTGCTGCAAGAAATTTTTCGTTGGGAAGATGGGAGTGCCCGGTTCCTTCATCGCCGGCGTGTAATGCAAATTGTATCGGATGTATTTCTTTTCAACCAAAGGAAGAATCAATTGTTTCCACGCAGGACAGACTAACCTTCAAGCCTACCCCAGAAGAAATTGTAGAATTCACAGTTCCGCATTTGCAAAGTGCGCCATTCCCTATTGTAAGTTTTGGACAGGGTTGCGAAGGCGAACCATTATTGATGTGGGAAACCATTCGCGAAGCGATAATTGAAATGAGAAAACATACTGAGCTTGGAAGTATAAATATTAATACCAACGGATCAAAGCCCGATGCAGTGAAAGCTTTGTGTGAAGCGGGTTTGAATTCAATTCGGGTGAGTACAAATTCCGCGCGTAAAAATATTTACGAATCCTATTATCGTCCGAATAATTATCAATTCGAAGATATTGTTGAAAGCTTAAAAGTTGTTCGCAATTTTAACGGCTGGACGTCCATCAATTATTTTGTTTTTCCGGGAATGACGGATAGCGTTGAAGAATATGAAGCATTAAGAAAGTTGATTGAGGAAACTGATCTGAAAATGATCCAATGGAGAAATTTTAATATTGACCCGGATTGGTATTTGGGAAAGATTGGTGTTACAGAAACTGGAGAGTTTTTAGGCGTTAAGCAACTGATGGAATTAATTAAAGAAGAATTTCCGCAGGTAAAATATGGATATTTCAATCCATCAATGGAAAGAATTAAAGGAAATTTTGAAGTTGATTTCGCGCACTGAAATTTTCTCGCAAAGGCGCAAGGTGCGCTGAGTAAAATTTTATATTGCATTTCTCTGCACCTCTGCGCGAAACAATCACTTTAACATTTTCTCAAGCAGCAAAAAGGCAATTAGCGGGTAACTTGCAACGTTCAAGTTCTGAACCTGGATTTTGACCTGATTATTCTTATTCAACTGATGATTAAATAAAGTAGAAGCGAAATTAGGACCACAGCTCAATAGTAGCAATGCCGATGAATGGATTGCGACGCAACGATGATGAAAAGAGAACAAACGCTGGTATCAAAAAAAATGAGAAAATTCGAAAATTGCTCAATGTCTCAATTGGGGAATTGAGCAATTTTCACATTGAGTAATTATATAACTTTGTATGGCAAACGCGGCTTACATGACAGACAATTTTGAATCGCAAAAAAACTTTCGCGCATCGGTGTATACTGGAATTATTTGTGCGCTGATTATTGCGTTGTTGTTACTTGTGTCGTGGACGTTGCCTGTTATTCAGCCGCCCGCTATTGATGAAGGCATTGAAGTGAATTTGGGAAACAGCGATAAGGGAATGGGAACGAACCAACCGTATTTGCCGGGAAAACCATCTGCGGAAGACAAAGAAAAATATACGCCACCGAAGCGCGCGGTTGTTGAAAAAGTTGCGGCGAAAGATGTGGAAACCGACGATAATAAAAATGAAGATGCGCCTGTGGTAAAAAAACCTGCGGTCACAAAACCAGATGCGACGAGAATTCCTTTAAAAGATGTTGAGAAAAAAGTGGTGACTGTTAAGAAACCGGAGACAACTCCTGAACCGGTAAAACCCAAGCCCAAAGCGGTTTTTCACGGAACGAACGGAACTGGAACTGGTGGTAATGATGCGGACAATTTTAAACCCGGCGGTAATGAAGGAATTGCCGGTGGTAAAGGCGACCAGGGAAAACCTGGTGGAAATCCGGATTCAAAAAATTATACTGGTGGCGGAACGGGACATTCGGGCATAGCTATTTCCAAAGGTTTGCAGGGAAGAAAAATTGTGGGTACACCATCTTTCACTGATGATTTTAATGAGAATGCAAAAGTTGCTGTTGATGTTCACGTTGATGCAGGAGGCAATGTAACCAGCGCTGATTTTGAATTGCGCGGTTCAACTACTTCGGAATCTGCGATGATCGCTATTGCTTTGCGAAAAGCAAAACAAGTTAAATTTAATAGCGGCGGCGACGAATCTGTCGGCACACTTGTGTTTATTTTCAAAGTACATAATTAATTTTATTTCACGCAAAGACGCATAAGAAGCAAAGCTGCGAAGGTTTTCTTTGCGTCTTTTTAACTTTGCGCCTTTGCGTGAAATGTTTTTACATGAAATAATTCTTGCCTCGTTTTCGCACTTCAGTTAATTTCGCCTTCTTTATGACCTATCAGCAAACCATTGATTATTTATTTGAACGATTGCCAATGTATAGTCGCATTGGCGCTGCTGCTTACAAAGAAGATATGACGAATACGATAAAACTTTGTGAAGCTATCGGTAACCTGCATACGAAATTCAAGTCAGTTCATATTGCAGGAACAAATGGCAAAGGCTCTGTAAGTCACATGCTATCTGCAATTTTTCAAACAGCAGGTTATAAAACCGGGTTATACACTTCGCCACATTTGAAAGATTTTCGTGAACGAATTACTATGAACGGAGAATTCATCAGCGAAGATTTTATCATTGATTTTGTCAAAAGAATGTTGCCGCTGATAGACGAAATAGAACCTTCATTTTTTGAGATAACCGTTGCTATGGCATTTGAATATTTTGCACAGCAACAAGTTGATATCGCAATCATTGAAGTCGGTTTAGGTGGAAGATTAGACAGCACAAATATTATCACTCCGGAATTATCAGTCATTACAAATATCAGCTACGACCATGTGAATTTACTCGGAGATACTTTGCAAAAAATTGCTTTTGAAAAAGCGGGAATTATCAAGAATAATATTCCTGTTGTGATCGGCGAATTTAATAATGAAACGCATGATGTGTTTAAGAAAAAAGCCGCTGAAGAAAATGCGCCATTAACTTTTGCTGATAAAAAAAGATTTGTCGCAGAATGGAAATTTGAGAAAAAAGAATTAGTTGCCGAAGTAACCTCTGTTCACAACAATGAAAAAGATTATTATCATCTTGATCTCATCGGCATTTATCAAATAAAAAACTTAGTAACTGTCTTAGAAGCTGTAAATATTTTAGAAAAAAAAGGTTGGAATATTACTGAAGCCATTTTACAAAAAGCATTACGGAATGTAAAAAAACTAACGGGCTTGCATGGACGATGGGAAATTATTCATGAACATCCAACTGTCGTTTTAGATGTTGCCCACAATGAAGGTGGAATCAGACAATTAACAGAACAAATTGAAATTACCGATCACGAAGAATTGCATTTAATAATTGGAATGGTAAAAGATAAGGACATTGAAAAAATATTATCCTTGTTGCCAAAACATGCAAGCTATTATTTTACTAAAGCGCAAATTCCGCGTGCATTGCCGGAACAGCAATTGGCTGAAATGGCTGCTGCCATTGGCTTACAGGGAGATCATTATCCTGACGTGAACACCGCATTAAGATCTGCAATAAATGTTTCCGGGAAAAAAGATCTGATTGTTATTTGCGGAAGTGTTTTTGTTGTAGGCGAAGTAGAGTTAATGAATAATTGATAATGGAAAATTGATAATTAGAATCCCACTCGCCACTTACCACTCGCTATCAATATTTCAATTCTCCTAACTTATTCAAAGCATAAAAAAGCGCAGTAACGTGCATACTTTGCACGATTTGATTTTCTTTCAAAAGCTGTTTCACTTCATCAATCGAAAATAAGTACACTTCAATATCTTCATTATGATCGAGCTGTTGCCCCTGCACTAATTTTCCACCCGTCGCTAAAAAAATATGCATCCAGTTATTATTGGTAGATGGGTTAGAAGAAATTTTCGCAATCTGCTCAAATTTTTCAAACTGATATCCCGTTTCTTCGAGCAGCTCTCTCGAAATCGCAGCTTCTAATGATGCATCAGTATCATCAACACAACCACCGGGAGTTTCAAAATTTGTTACATTCAACGCATGACGATATTGTCTTACCAAAATTATTTTTCCTTCCTGCGTCAACGCAACTGCGGTAACCCATGTTGGAAATTCGTAAACATAATAAGGAGAAATAATTTTCCCTTCAGTCGTCTCGCAAGTATCTCTGCGAATAGTGAACCAGGTTTCTTTAAAAATATATTCGAAAGAAAGAGTTTTCCAGCCGAGATCTTTCATATAGTTTGTGGTTTGTCGTTCGTAGTTTGTTGTTATAGTTCCGTAATTCAGAATTTATAATGAAATTTATATCAGAAGAACTACAGACTACAAACTTCAAGCTACCAACTATTTCGTTTTCTCAATTCCGTAATATGCGCAGCATGATGTTTTCCGTGCCAGGCGTACATTCCAAGCAAATACCACAAAGTAATTTTCTTCTCCTGCAGCGGATGAAAAATTGTTCTTTGCCAATCGTCTTCATTCAGATCTTTTAATGCCGCATGCCAACGCGTGTGCAATGCATATAATAAAGTGATCGAAATATTCACCGGCAAAGTCTTCACATCATTTAATTCAGCCCACAATTTTTCTTCATACGTTCTTATCGTTGGGTTATCTTCCGTCAACCCCAATTTAAATCGCGTATATGCATTCATGTGACTGTCGGCAACATGATGCACCAACTGATGCACTGTCCATCCTTCCTCGCGATACGGCGTTTGCAATTGCGCTTCATCTAAATTCAAAATTGCATTTTCAACAAGCTGAGGAAGAAATTTAATATCATTCAACCATTCTTCTTTTTGCTTTTCAGAAAATGGTTGCGACCCATATTTTCCTATGGGATAACGAAGATCTGACATATAATTTACGAATTACGATTTGAGATTTACGATTTGTTTCATTTCCAGATTTTCACACTTTCAAATTTTCACATTTATTTTGACCCCTGCATTTGTCCTTTACTCGGCATCGTTGCGTCGCACTCTTGTACGGCAACAATTCTATTCAACGCATTACTAACGCGATGCACAAATGATTTGTACATTCCAGATTTCATCACAACAATCCTAATAATCATAAAAATCCCGGTTCAGACAATTACACATTTTCTCTCAGGGCGTGCCCGGTCAAATTAATAAATACATCTTCCAAATTTGCCTGCTTCACTTCTTTTGGTCTTTCAAATCCGGTGGCAACGAGATTATCAATTAATTTATCCGGTGTATCCATCGCAATAATTTTTCCTGAATCAATAATGGCAACGCGATCACACAACACTTCAGCTTCATCCATATAATGTGTAGTAATGATAATGGTTGTTCCTTTTTTGCGGATATCAGTTACCAGATCCCATAAATTTCTTCTCGCTTGCGGATCAAGTCCCGTCGTTGGCTCATCCAAAAAAATAATTTTAGGATGATTGATCAATGTAGTCGCTATAGAAAAACGTTGTTTTTGTCCACCGCTTAATTCTTTAAATTTTGCTTTGTGCTTGTCGCGAAGATTAACCATATCCAATAATTCTAAAGCATTCACCGGTTCATTATATAAGCCGCCGAATAATTCAATTAATTCTGTGAGTTTTAATCCGGGATAATAACCTGAAGTTTGCAACTGAACGCCAATGATCTTTTTTATTTGTTCCGGA
>DATHPY010000226.1:0-2578 GCA_035483315.1 Puia sp.
CGCGCAACATCGGATATCTACCAAGATAAATATTTGCCTGAAAAGGCTGCACGTAAGTTTTTCCCAAACAGCTTTCGCATTGAATAGCAGCTACTTTAACTTTTTGTAAAAATTTTTGCTGTTGAGCATCGTCTTTATCACCAATCCAACTGACGCCGATAAAACCCACCGCATTTTTATTTTCGGCTACATAGTTAATTACATCTTCGCTGTTTTTTGCCGCGGTCACATTTTTCCCCATCGGTCTTCCACGCAAAACGGAATCAATAAGAAAACGTACCGTGCTTGTTGCGGAAGTGCCATCCATTACTGGCAGCAAACCTTTTTTAGAACTATCATTTAATAGCGATCGGATATCATCCATGGTAAAAATAGTATCCTTTGAATCTTTATTTACAATAACAGCAATAGCATCAATTGCCAGCTCATCAAAAGGCGGTTCAAAATTCATTGAATCTTTATAATATTTTTCTTCTTCCGGAGTCAATCCTCTTGTTACAATGATCATGCGTGTGCTGTCCTGCGCAAGATCGCGCAAACAAGCAGCCTCGGGTTTATAATGCACAATAATATGCGCATTTGGAAAAGAAGATTCAAAGACTTTTATTTCAGAATCAATAACCGGTTTGAAGGATTCATCAACACTGATATTAATCGTTCCTTCTGTGGGAGTGTCCCGGGCAAATTTATTTTTATTTTGATTTACGCATGCGGAAAACATCAGCAACATGCAACCAATGCAGCACAAGCCAGATAAGATGTTCACCAGTTTCAACGAAAATAATTTTTTTGATAGCCCCTGTAAATTCGCCATCCTCCGTATAAAACAAAAAGACCAGAAAGAGAATAACGAAACAAATTACTCATCTCAAAATTGAACCCGAGTTTAGGTGCAAAAAAAAAGAAAACGCCGAATCCTAAAATAATAGCGCCCATTCCATAATCCATAACGGAACGCATCAACGCGTATCGTTTGACCTTTCTATCGGCCGGAGTTTCATTTTCCATGATCTCAATCTTTTTAAAACGGAGCGGGCAATTTACAGAATAACATTGAAAAAAATTTACGGTTTATGATAAGATATTAATATTATGTTAGAAATAAAAGCGAATTCCATTACACGATTTTTTGAGAATTACCCGAATTGTTACATTAGTTTTTAACTCTTGAAATTAATATCATCAGTGCTCTGCGAAGTCCCCGGACTTCGCAGCGATATGTTTTAAGTCTCCAACTTATAATTTCTTTGTTTTTCAATTCGTGTAATTCGTAAAAATTCGTGTAATAATATTTTCTAATTATCATCCTGCGATAAAAAAATAACAGGAAGATTAAAATACACCGCAACACTTCTTCCATTTTGTCTTCCAGGTTTCCACTGCGGCATTTTTTTTAGTACGCGCAAAACTTCATTATCAAATTCAATGCTTCCGCTTTGTACTGTTTGCATAGCGGAAATATTTCCGTTTTCATCAACCACAAATTTTGCCATCACTTTAATTTTAGTTCCCGGCTCCAGGTCTATTGGCATGCGTATATTTTTTGAAAGAAATCTTTGCAGCGCTGCTTCGCCGCCGGGAAATTCGGGCATGAATTCAGCTCTTACCAGTATCTCACGTTCTGCAGTTTCCGTTTTTGTTTCTGTCGAATTTCCTTTTTTATTTTCGGTTGAAGAAACAGGAATAATGTCGCCGGCTAATTCACTGGGCTTGTCTTGTGGTCCGATCTGTTTTGAGTCTATATCAGTAACAGTTGGCAACGGTTTGGTTGGCTCGTTTCGAACTATTCTGAATGTAACATCTTTCACAGTTGCTATTTGTTGCTTAATTGGTTGCGCGGTTTTTGGTTTGATGAGTTCCTGCGGTTTTGATTCATTTATTTTCGCCACGCTTGGATCGGAAATTTCGTAATTAATCATTTTCGACAATTGATGATGAAAAAAATGACCATCAATATAAATAGCAGAACAAAAAATCGCAACAGTTGAAATCATAATGATCGTAGCATTTTTCAATCGCTTGTCGTAACGGGTTCTTAATTCATAAGCGCCGTATTCTTTATTCCTATTTTCAAAAATAATATCAAGCACGTTGGCATGTAAAATAGATTCCGTGTTCATCTTAATAAGTTTTGTTGGTGAATAAATTACAAAATAAACCCGCGCGAGTTTGATAATTAGATGCAGATAAAAGAAGATTCCATAAACGAATTCCGATGTTCGTTGTTCGATGGCCGGCTTTCCAATCGAACAACAAACATCGGCCAATAAACATCGAAATGCTTATTTTTGCGCTCATGAAAATTTTGATGGTGTGCCTGGGAAATATTTGCAGAAGCCCGCTTGCAGAAGGAATATTGCAAAACAAAATTGCAGACGCCGGTTTGGATTGGGTTGTTGACAGCGCCGGCACAAACGGTTATCATATTGGCGAAGCGCCGCATCCATTATCACAAAAAGTGGCGCGACTGCATAATATTGATATCAGTAAATTAAGAGCAAGAAAATTTGTTGCAGAAGATTTTGAGCGCTTCGATAAAATTTATGCAATGGCTGAAGATGTGATTGATGAAATGCGG
>DATHPY010000227.1:0-7076 GCA_035483315.1 Puia sp.
ATGATAGCGGAATAATAATGGAAAAAATCAATGTAGTTCGCCAGTTGAACATGAAAATTGAAACAATAATTGTAACGAAAATTATTCCTTCAATCATATTATGCAAAACGGTGTGCGTAGCAAAATGAATCAAATCATCACGATCATAAAAAGTAGCAATCTTAGTGTCGGCAGGAAGAACAACGCTATTTAATTTTTCGATCTTTGCTTTTAATCCTGAAATTACCTTACTCGGATTTTCTCCTTTTCTCATCACTACAATTCCTTCTACAACATCATCTTCATTACTTATTGTTCTTTTTCCGGAAGAATCTACAATGGCATCGGAGCGACTCACTAATCCAAGCCGCGGCACATTCGATATTTGTACGTCAGCAACATTTTTTACAAGAACGGGAACGCCATTAATATTTTGGATGACGATGTTTTTTATTTCATTGATATCATTTAATAATCCAACTCCACGAACAACATAAGCCTGGTTATTTTTTACGATAATATCCCCGCCGATATTGATATTGCTTTTTTGTACAGCAGTGTAAACATCCAATGCGGTAATGCCGAGGTTTGCAATTTTTCCAGGATCAACTTTTATTTCGTATGTTTTTGTTTTGCCACCAAAACTTACTAAATCTGCAACGCCCGGAACAGCGCGAATTTGCCTATCAACCACCCAATCCTGGATTGTTTTTAATTCCCGTGCATCACGAAAAGTGCTTCGTAAAGTGTATCTGAAAATTTCACCTGTTGGTCCGGTAGGTGGTTGTATATCGGGACTTACGCTTTGCGGCAAATCTGCATCGCCGATCATATTATTGACTTGCAGACGTGCCTGGTCGTTAGTTACATTATCTTCAAAAACAAGTTTAATATAGGAGAGACCAAAAATACTGGTTGAACGTAAACTGATTTTTCTTTGAACAGGATTGAGCGCAATTTCCAATGGAATGGTCACAAATTTTTCAATTTCTTCAGCGCTTCTTCCCGGCCATTGAGTGATTATTGTTACTTCCGTATTTGTTACATCGGGAAATGCTTCAATAGGCATTGTCTTAAATGTAACTATCCCGGATATGAGTAATATAACCGTAGCAAATAAAATGAAGTATTTATTTTTTAAAGAAAAAGATAAAACGCCTCTTAATACTTTGTTCATTATAGATTTTTTTCTGAATTCAACGGATAGTTTCTACAATTGAATACAAAACGAAAAAATAAATTTCGTCATTCTGCATTATTACAATTTTTTTTGCTGGTAATTTTTCGATCGAACTATTATTTAAGTAAGACATAATACAATGCAAACAAAATATTATGTTAGGTAGTTAGGGCAATAAAAATACAAATAAAACTGGTTTGTTTGTATTTCTGATTTTGTCTCAGTTTCAAGATCACTATTATTCATAAAAAAATTGCCGGCCAGGTGACCGGCAAATGCGAAACAGCGCAGTTGGTTTCGGAAATTTTCAATCCGATTATTATTTTTTTGTTTCGTTTTCTGTGGCAGCAGGTCCGTATGGTTGTTTATCTATTTTGCGATAAGCCCAACCGAAAATTAAAGGGAATACCCACAGCGAAAATATCATTGCGCAAAGAATGCCGCCAATTACAACACGGGCGAGTGGGCGCGAACTTTCTGAACCAATGCCATGTGAAACTGCAGCGGGAAGTAAGCCGATTGCAGCCATTAATGCAGTCATCATTACAGGGCGTATCCTGCTATTGACCCCTAACTTAATGACATTATATAAAGATGAGCGCTGCCCTTTTATTTTTTCAATATTTTGTTTGAAAACAGTAATAAGTAAAACGCCATCCTGAATACAAATTCCAAATAAAGCGATGAAGCCGATACCTGCGGAGATACTGAAATTAGTTCCGGTAATATGCAGTGCGAGCAAACCGCCGACAATCGCAAACGGCACATTTAAAAAAACCAATCCAGCATCTTTTAAATTTCCAAACATTACAAACAGCAATAGAAAAATAAGTATCAGACTTATAGGCACTACCTGCGCCAAGCGTTTTTCAGCTCTCTGCTGATTTTCAAAATCGCCTTGCCATGCCATGCTGTAACCTTTTTTGAGAGGAACAGCTTTATTTACTTTTTCCTGCGCTTCAGCAATAGTGCTCCCCATATCGCGCCCACGAACGGAAAATTTTAAAGCAGAATATCTTTCATTATCATCTCTGAAAATCAAACATGGCCCTGTGGTTTTTGTGATGGACGCAATTTCTTTAATAGGAACTTTTGAACCATTATTTGTAGGAACTAATAAATTACCTATGTCTGTTGAAGTTTTTCTGTATTCTTCAGGAAGTCGCACCCTGATGTCGAACAATTTGTATCCTTCATATAATGTTGAAGCCGCCTGTCCTCCAATGGCCATTGCAACCACAGCATTTGCATCGGCAGTTGCAACGCCATACAATGCCATTTTTTGTTGATCAAGATTTACATCTAATTCCGGCTGACCAATATTATGTATCACACCAAGATCTTCAATGCCTCTCACATTTTTTAAAATATTGAATACACTATTAATTCTGTCTTCCATATAGTCCAACGAATCGCCAAATATTTTCACACAAATTGAACCCTTCACACCGGAGACCGCTTCTTCAACATTATCCATAATCGGTTGCGAAAAATTCAGATCTGTTCCGGGAATAACAGAAAGTTTAGCATTCATTTCATTCACTAATTCTTCTTTTGATTTTTTTGATTTCCATTCCGGCTCGGGATATAGCATCACCGAAAATTCGTTGTTGTAAAAGCCGGCAACATCAGTTCCGTCGTCGGGTCGCCCGGTTTGCGAGACCACATATTTAACTTCTGGAAATTCCATTAATGTTCTTCGCACTTCTGCAGAAACTTCTACCGATTTATCAAGAGAAATGCTGTAAGGAGTTTGAACTCTTAACCAAAGAGAGCCTTCATCTAATTCAGGTAAAAATTCACTGCCTAAAAATTTAAAAGAATACAATCCGATCGCCATTGCAATAAATGAAATGATAACAACAATTTCTTTATTTTTAAATGCTTTTGTAAACCCGCCCAACATAAATGCAGTGAGCACGTGCACAATCGGATTGTGTTTTTCTCTCACATTTTTTCCCAGCAAAAGACTTATTAATACCGGTACCAATGTAAGTGTTGTAATTAATGCGCCGAGCAATGCAAATCCCAAAGTATATGCCAACGGCGAAAACATTTTACCTTCCACTTTTTGAAATGAAAAAATGGGAAGCAAACCGGTGATGATAATTAGTTTTGCAAAAAAGATCGCTTTGCCAAGTTGCGCTCCGTTATTTTTTATTAATCCGAGCTTTGCTAATTTGTTGAAACGATCCATGCCGATCTCTTTCGCCTTATGATCCAAGATCACATACATTCCTTCAACCATTACAACAGCGCCGTCAATAATAATTCCAAAATCAACAGCACCAAGTGAAAGAAGATTTGCAGACATGCCCATTAAATGCAAACAAATAAATGCAAACAACAATGCCATTGGTATGATGATGGAAACTATCAGCGTTGTTCGCCAATTGAACATAAACAAAGACACTAATAATGTTACCAGTAGTATACCTTCAATAAGATTGTGCAGAACCGTATGTGTTGCATATTCTATAAGATCCGAACGGTCATAATACGGAATTATTTTCGTATCTTTTGGGAGAATGGAATTGTTCAGTTTATCAATTTTTGTTTTGATCGCGTCAACGACCTGCGTCGGATTTTCGCCTTTGCGCATTACGATGATGGCTTCAACAACATCAGGCTCGTCGGTTACAATTCTTTTTCCTGTAGAATCATTTAATCCATTTGATCGCGCAACCCAACCGAGTCGTGGTAAATTTGAAATTTCAACCTGCGCCACATCTTTCACTAAAACAGGAACACCATTATTATTTTCAACAACAATATTTTTTATTTCATTCAGGTCATTCAACAAGCCAATTCCTCTTACAACATAAGCCTGGTTATTTTCAATGATCATATCTCCGCCAATATTGATATTGGTTTTTTGCACAGCCGTAAAAACATCAAGTGGTGTAATACCCATTGACGTTAGTTTTCCGGGGTCAACTTGTATTTCATAGGTTTTTGTTTTTCCGCCAAAACTATTGATGTCGCCAACGCCGGGCACTGATCTAAGCTGGCGATCAATAACCCAATCCTGTATCGTTTTTAATTCACGAACATCGCGTAATGTGCTTCTTAAAGTGTACCTGTAAATTTCTCCTGTTGGCCCTGTTGGTGGTTGTACTGACGGTTGTAATCCATTTGGTAAAATGGCATTCGGCAATAAATTCATTACCTGTTGTCTCGCTTGCGGATCTTTAACGCCATCTTCGAAAATGAGTTTGATATATGATAAACCAAAAATGGTTGTAGAGCGCAAACTTATTTTTTGCTGAACCGGGTTCATCGCAATTTCAATGGGAATGGTTACAAATTTTTCCACTTCTTCTGCGCTTCTTCCCGGCCACTGAGTGATGATGCTGATTTCAGTGTTGGTAACATCCGGAAAAGCTTCTATGGGCATATTCTCAAAAGTGATAACGCCGGTTACCAATAATGCAAATGCTGCAAACAAAATAAAATATCTGTTTTTTAAGGAAAACCCAATTACCTTTTTTAAAAACTTATTCATTTTTTAAGATTGAAATAATTACTTAATGGCAATTGTCAGCTGGAGCAAATGTTTATTATGCTAAGTAGAGAAATGAATTCCATCGCGGATTTCAAATTGGTATAATTCAAAAAAATGCGTAACCCAGTTAACTATTTAATGCATCATAAATTAAAATAGCCTGGGTGGAAATTACTTTGTCACTTTCCTGAACACCGGATGAAATGTATGTTTTGTCGCCGATGGAACTGAGAACCTGCACAGGAGTTATGCGAACATCATCTTTACTTTTATATACCAAAACAAAATATTGGCTGCGGTCAAAAATTAATGATTTGGATGAAATGCAAAGCGCCTGTTTATTTTCAGGGTTAGTTACTGTAACGCTTGCAAACATTTGCGGCTTTAATAAATAGCCGGAATTATCCAACGCAACACGAACCTTCATTACTTTATTTGTAGGATCAAGCACATTCATTATTTTATCTACTTTGCCTTTGAAAATTTTATCAGGATAGGAGAGCGTGGTTACAGTAACATTATCGCCCATTCTGATTGCATTAATATTTGATTCGTACACGTTGGCCCAAACCCAAACATTTTTTAAATCAGAAATTGTAAAAAGACTGTTGCTGTTGTCGGTACGGATTGTTGTGTTATTGTTTACTTGTTTATCTACAACAAAACCACTTATCGGCGACTTGATTGCATACTCTCCTTCAGTGCTTCCGCCATTTATTTTTAGGACGCGATTTATCCGGTTCAACTCCGATTTGGCCTGCATATAAGATGCTTCGGCGCTGATAGAATCAGTTAATGAGGCCAACCCGCTTTTGTACATATCAATTGTCTTGTCGAGATTTTTTTTCGTAACCTGCAAATTTGTTTGCGCACTGATTAAATCATTGCTGTATCCTGCCATTTCAGAACTCGTAATTACACCCAGCACTTGTCCCTGCGTTACAAAATCTCCGAGCACAACAGATATATTCTGAATATTTCCACTGATCATTGGAAAAATTTTTACAACATGATCCTGGTTAAAATCCACCTGCCCGGTTAGGGTGATGGAATTTATCAATTGGCATTTTTGTACAGTGTCAATTTTGATTGTACTAAGAATAGAATCTGGTATGATATACTTTTCCTTTTCTTCGGGCTTTTTTTCTGCGTTGAGATTGCATGATTGAAAAAACAACGATGCTAAAACTATCATCAAACAGTTTAACAGCGCTGTGATTTCAAAATTCTTTTTAGTAAACATATATTGATGAGTTGCTGTTTTATTTTCTAATTGAAGAAATTTGTGCCTGTATAAAAATTAATATCTTCAAAAGCCTGGATACGGTTATACTGAATTGCATTTAACTGCAATGCAGTTTGTTTATAGGAATCATAAAAATCCAAAAAATCCAATATGCTTATATTCCGTTTTTGATAATTTATAAGAACTTCATTCATTAATCTTTCAAAGTCTGACGAAAATTTTTTATCAATATTCTGATACAATTTATTTTGAGCGAAAGCTTTTTGTAATGACCGGTTCACATTTTCTTCAACAGTTGCCATAGTGCTTTTTTCATTGGCATTGCTTAACGCTATCATGGCTTTTGCTGATTTTATATTTCCTTGGTTACGATTGAAAATCGGCAGGTCTATTGCAGCACCGATGCCTAAATAATTTGCCAAAAAACTTCCCTGCTCATCATAACCGAGAGATAAAGTCAGATCCGGTACAGCAAGTGATTTCTGATAATCGTAATTTAGTTTATTAATGTTTGAATTTGTTCTTGCAATTTGCAGATCGGTTCTGTTTTTATAAGCGGAATCTACAAGTTCATTTAATGCATATTTATTCGGATCAAGCGTTGCGATCGTAAAAGAATCGGGAACAGGATTAATATATTTGGTTGGTTTGACTTGCAGAATAAGTTTCAATTCACTTTCCACGTCATTCACCTGGTTTATCAAATCATTATACTCACTTTGAAAACTATATAACTGCGCCCTGATGCGCACCACTTCTTTTTCAGATATATAACCTTTCCCTTCCTGCTCTGCAAATGCGTCTACAATTTGTTGCAGCGCTTTTATTTCAGCATCATAAATTGCTGCCGATTTTTGCAAATAAAAAATATTAAAGAAGTCGGTTCTGAGTGTGTATTTTAATGTTCTTAATAAATCAAAAAACTGGTACTCGCTTAATTTTGTATTTTCCTGCGCGAGTTTTATTTGTTTATTTCTTTTTCCTGCAAGCAAAATGAGTTGTGATAATTGAGCAGCCGTTTCATCATTTGCGCCTGTTGGAAAAAATTGATTTAATGTTCCTGAATATAATCCGTGCGAAATACTGAAATTAGGATTCGGCCAAAGTTTTGCCTGGATGATCAAAGCGCGCTGTGCATCTATATTATAATGTTGAGCGAGTAATTG
>DATHPY010000228.1:0-3044 GCA_035483315.1 Puia sp.
TCATCCACCAACTGTCATCGGCCATCTTTTTCTACATTTTCTTAAACCGCTCACTCACTACCAGCTGCTTACTGCCCGTAGTATATTTATAAAAACCTTCGCCGGATTTCACGCCTAAAAATCCTGCATTAACCATATTAGTCAACAACGGACAAGGCGCATATTTTGCGTTGCCAAATCCTTCAAACAAAACAATAAGAATAGAATGACAAACATCAAGTCCAATAAAATCCGCAAGCTGCAACGGTCCCATCGGGTGAGCCATTCCAGTTTTCATTATTATATCAATTTCTTCAACGCCGGCAACGCCTTCATGCAAACTGTATATCGCTTCGTTGATCATCGGCATCAAAATGCGGTTTGCGATAAAACCCGGGTAATCATTCACCACACAAGGAATCTTTTTTAGCTTCTTGCTTATTTCAACAATAGTTTCAGTCACTTCTTTTTTTGTAGCATAACCATTGATCACTTCAACCAATTTCATAATTGGAGCCGGGTTCATGAAATGCATGCCGATTACATCCCCTGGTCTGTTAGTAACCGCTGCAATTTTTGTTATTGAAATGGAAGATGTGTTTGTCGCAAGAATACAATTTGCCGGCGTGGATTCACTAAGCTGTTTAAATATTTTTAATTTCAAATCCATATTTTCTGTGGCAGCTTCAATAACCAAATCAGCGTTTTTTATACCAACTGTAATATCAGTTTCAATGGAAATTTTATTTAAGGCATTCTTCTTTTCTTGTTCATTAATAATGCCTTTTGCTATTTGTCTTTCAAAATTTTTTCCAATAGACTTAAGGGCTTTTTCAAGTTGCTGCTGATTCACATCAATCAAATTCACAGTAAATCCATTTTCTGCAAACACGTGCGCAATGCCATTTCCCATTGTGCCGGCGCCGATAACTGAAACTACACCCCCTTCCCCTAAAGGAGAGTTTTGAAACTTGCTGCTAATCATGATACCGCTTTTTTATTTTATTTTGATAATTTTCTATCAAGAACACCCCTTTAGGGAACGGGGTTTAATTGCTGCTTTTAAAGTCTCCGCGTTTCCAGGCATTGATGAAATCTGCCCACGCAACAGGATTGAATATATTTTGTGGAGGCGCTTGTCCCTGGTATGAATAACGCGAGGCATTTTGTCTCAAATAGGTGTTTGCCGCTTCTTTTGCATCAGCAGGCAATGTTTTTAAAAGTATCCGTCGTTTTGCTTCGCTCACATTTTGTCGTGCAATCTCAATCTGATCATCCGGAACGGCTGTGTTTACAAAATCACGGTCGAATTGGTCGCGCGTTGGCCTCGGTTTAATAATGGTTGCCGAAAGATACATTGCAGTGTCTGTCATCAACTGTATCATGCTCCATTGATTCCCTTTCAAATCTCGCGGAATTTGATAAATTATAGATTTGTAACCGATGCTCGAAAATTCTATCACATCGCCTTTCCACAAAGCAATATCAAACACGCCCTGGTCATTTGTAAATGTTCCCTGGTTGCGCCCTTTTACGGCGATGGTAACGCCAGGCAAACCCTGGAGGCTATCTGAGCTCATCACAAAACCATAAACTTGCACTACCGAATCTCTCAACTTATCAAATTGCGCATGCGCAAAAAACGGAGATACTAATACAAGAATATATAGTATAGTTTTTTTCATTCGGTCTTCTTTTGAAATTTAATTGATTTTAATTGCGATAAATATATAGCCAAAGTCCGGTTCAAAATTAAACTTTATAAATCGAAAATAGTAAACAAAGTACAGTGGTCATTGGTTAATTTTGCAACAGATAAATTTTTAACAAATAATTGAGCATGACGAAAGAAAAAGTTTTAGAAGCATTGAGCAATGTGCAGGAACCAGATTTAGGGAAAGATATTGTTACGCTGAACATGGTAAAGGACATTGAGATCGAAGTAAATTATATTTCGTTCACTGTGGTGTTGACTACACCTGCATGTCCGCTGAAAGATTTAATTAAACACGCGTGTGTGAATGCCATAAAATTACTGATCAATAAAGAAGCAACGGTGAATGTGAAATTTACTTCTCACACAACAACAACTCGCAAAGACGGACAAACATTATTACCAAAAGTAAAAAATATTATTGCCGTAGTAAGCGGTAAAGGCGGTGTCGGAAAAAGTACAGTGGCCGCAAATTTTGCTTTGGCGTTGGCGCAGGACGGCGCGTCTGTTGGTTTGATGGATGCAGATATTTACGGACCAAGTTTGCCCATTATGTTTGGACTTCGCGGTGAGCGTCCAAAAATGATGGACGTAAATGGAAAAGGAATGATTGTGCCGATGAAAAAATATGGAATTGAATTAATGAGCATCGGGTTTTTGGTTGATGAAAAAAGCGCAGTAGTGTGGCGCGGACCAATGGTGAGCAGCGCGATAAAACAATTTGTTTCGGATGTTTATTGGGGAGAATTGGATTACCTCGTAATTGATATGCCGCCGGGAACCGGTGATATTCATTTAACGCTGATACAAACTGTTCCTGTAACGGGAGTAATTATTGTAACAACGCCGCAGGATGTTGCACTCGCCGATGCAAAAAAAGGAATTGCCATGTTTGGTCAAACTCAATTGAAAGTTCCATTGATTGGTTTGGTAGAAAACATGAGCTATTTCACTCCCGCAGAATTACCAAATAACAGGTATTATATTTTTGGAAAAGATGGCGGAAAAAAACTTGCCGACGAATATGATATTCCTTTTTTAGGACAAATTCCGTTGGTGCAATCCATTCGTGAAGGTGGTGATGAAGGAGTCCCTGCAATGATAAATAATGATGCGATTTCAAAAAATGCTTTTGAAGAATTTGCAGGAAATGCAGTAAGAAGTATTTCAATGATAAACGCGCATATCAATATCGCAAAAGTTGCCGAAACAGTCAGTTAGTTTTCAGTTTAGAGTTTTCGGATTAAACAACAAACTCTAAACTAAAAACTGAAAACTTATAAAATGTACAACATTCCCTACTTTAAAGCAAGTAATGAAAAAGAAGTGATTGACTTCATGCACAATCATC
>DATHPY010000229.1:0-7223 GCA_035483315.1 Puia sp.
TTGATGATCATATCAATAAGGATAATCACAATTAGGACTGAAGTTGAATAGAATTGTTGTCGTAGAGGAGTGCGACGCAAGAATGTTTAATAGAATTACTAATGCCGGTTACAAAATGAAAAATGAACAAATGATAATGAACAAAGATGCTAACAGTAATGAGCAACCAAAAATAAAGAAATCGCACATCGTAAATCTTAAATCGTACATTAACTAATGTCACAAAAAAATTCAAAAAAGAAAGATAAAAAAACCGTTTCAGTACATCTTTATAAAGGAGTTCTGGAAATAACACGCTCAGGAATGGGGTTCGTTGTCGTACCAAACCTGGAACGCGATATATTAATTCGCCCCGGAGATTTTAATACTGCATTAAATGGCGATACAGTTCGCGTAAAAATTATTAAAAAAAATGCCGACGGAAAACGCATGCAGGGAGAAGTGGAAGAAGTTGTTGAGCGTAAACAATCTGAGTTCGTCGGGCACGTAGAGATAAGTGCCAATTTTGCTTTTTTTATTCCTGAAACGGATAAGCCGATGCCTGATATTTATTTGCCTCTCGATAAATTAAAAGATGCGCAAAATAATGACAGGGCAATTGTTCGAATTGTTCAATGGGAAAAAAATAAAAAACCTGTTGGAGAAGTGGTACAGTTGATGAAAAGTGAAGATGAAAATGATAAGGCAATGAAAGAACTTTTATTGCAGAGTGGGTTTCCTGTTTTTTTTCCTGAAGAGGTGCTTGAAGAATCAGAACGTTTACCACATGTAATCTCTCCTGCCGAAATTAAAAATAGAAAAGATGTCCGCGATGTATTGACTTTTACGATTGATCCCGCAGATGCAAAAGATTTTGACGATGCAATTTCATTTCGCTCGTTGAAAAATGATGTATATGAAATTGGTGTGCACATTGCGGATGTAAGTCATTACGTAAAATACGATACGGTTTTGGATAAGGAAGCTTACGTGCGCGCGACCTCAGTTTATTTGCCGGACAGGGTTAACCCGATGTTGCCGGAAAGAATTTCGAATGAGTTGTGTTCGCTTCGCCCCAATGAAGATAAATTATGTTTCTCTGCGATCTTTCAGATAACATCAAAAGGAGAAATAAAAAATTATTGGCTGGGAAAAACAGTTATTCATTCCGATCATCGGTTTACTTATGAAGATGTGCAGGAAATAATTGAAAAGAAAGACGGACAATATAAAGATGAAATTCTTTTGCTGAATAATCTTGCACAACGTTTTCGTAAACAAAGATTCAAAAAAGGCGCGATAAATTTTTCATCTACAGAAGTGCGTTTTGTGTTGGATGAAAAAGGAAAGCCGCTTGGCGTTGTAGTTAAGGAAAGCAAAGAAGCACACCAGCTGATCGAAGAATTTATGTTGCTTGCTAATAGAACTGTTGCGGAAAATGTCGGGCATGTAAAATTTAATAAGAAACCAATTCCATTTCCATATCGTGTGCATGATACGCCAGATAAAGAAAAATTATTGCCGTTCATTGAATTTGCAAAAAAATACGGACACAATTTTGATGTAAAAACTCCTGCATTAATTGCACATTCTTTTAACGAAATGCTTGAGGCAGTAAAAGGAAAACCTGAGCAGCATGTGCTGGAGCAATTGGGAGTTCGTACGATGTCGAAAGCTGTTTATACTACTGAAAATATCGGGCATTACGGATTAGGCTTTGAACATTATTGTCATTTCACTTCGCCGATCCGCCGTTACCCGGACGTTTTGGTGCACCGCATTTTAGAAGAAGTTCTTCAGCAAAAAATTGTTATTGATAAAAAACTTGAAGCAAAATGTAAACATTGCAGCGATCGCGAGCGCGCAGCTATGGAAACTGAGCGCGCTGCAAATAAATATAAGCAGGTTGAATTTATGCAGCAATTTTTGGGTGATGAATTTGAAGGCGTGATCAGTGGTGTTGCGGCATTTGGTTTTTGGGTTGAAACAGTTGAACAAAAATGTGAAGGATTAATAAGCATTAATAGTTTATTGGAGTATGACGATTTCCGTTTGGTGGAAACTGAATATGCATTAGTTGGAAGACGAAGCGGAAGAAAATTCAGAATGGGAGATAAGGTTACGGTGAAACTTATTTCGGCAAATCTCGGCAAGCGACAACTAGATTTTGAATGGGTGCTCAATAGTAAAGTGATTGATGATGAGATGAGCGATGAGAAAAGCAAAAAGAAAAAAAGTAAATAACGTGAAGCGTGAGATGTGAGACGTGAAACCGAGTTTTCATTTCACTTTTCACGTTTGGCTTTTCACTATAAAAAAAGCTCATGCATACTTTCGAAGAATTATCAAAAAAATTTTTATCAAAGTTTGATGTGCAGCATTTTCCTGCGCAGCCAAAAAGTTTGTATGAACCTGCTGAGTATTTTTTAAAATTAGGTGGCAAAAGAATTCGCCCCGTAATGTGTTTGATGGGCAATGAACTTTTTGGAGAAATAAATGAAGATGCATGGGAAGCTGCGATCGCTATTGAACTCTTTCACAATTTTACGTTGATCCATGATGATATTATGGACAAAGCACCGCTTCGTCGCGGAATGCAAACAGTGCATGAAAAATATAGCGAACCCGTTGCTTTACTTTCCGGCGATGTGATGCTTGTTGTTGCTTATGATTATTTGAATAAAATTCATTCATCGCATTTACATAAAATCATCAGGTTGTTCAACACGACAGCAAAACAGGTTTGTGAAGGACAACAAATTGACATGGATTTTGAAAAAAAAGAAAGCGTTTCTTTTGAAGAATATTTAGCGATGATTGAATTGAAAACATCTGTGTTATTGGCGGCGAGTTTGCAAATGGGTGCAATTCTTGGTGGCGCCGGAGATGGCAACCAGCAACACTTGTACGCGTTTGGAAAAAACCTTGGATTGGCTTTCCAGGTGCAGGACGATTATCTTGATGCATTCGGCGATCCGGCTAAATTTGGAAAAAAAATCGGTGGAGATATTCTTGCTAATAAAAAGACTTTTTTGCTGATCAAGGCGATGGAAGTTGCCACAGATGCACAGAAGAAAGAAATAAAAGAATTAATTAAAACTAATTCTGATGATAAAATAGAAAAAATGATTTCTATTTTTAAATCCTGCGGCGTTGATCAATGGGCGAAAGAACTAAAAGAAAAATTTATTGATCAATCATTTCAGTATTTGGAAGATACTGCGGTTTTAAGCGCAAGAAAAAAACCATTGCAGGGACTCACGGAGTTTTTGGTACATAGAGAATATTAATAGCTGAAATCCGGAGTCTTCACTTTAACAAATTCCTTGCACTTCCTTTTTGGGGTTTATTACGTAATGCAGCGAAACAAACCCTTTAATAATGAAATATTTTTTACCACTTTTTTTATTGCTTGCTTTTTCAATATCATTGAAAGCACAATTTTCCTACGGCTCTATTCATTTAACTTCCGAAAAAAAAATTAAACACATTCAACGCGTGCCTTTTAGTAAAGTAGAAGTATTTGATAATAGATTTGACACTACTAATTTCCTGGTCAATCGTAATGTTTTGAAGGCGCCCGAGATGGATAGTTTTTCCATGCCTGCTTCTAAAGAAATTAGAAACTATATTGAAAAGATAATTGCGCCATTCCCAAAAGATAACCGGATGGTATATATTAATCTGAAGCAACTGCGCTTTGGCAATTTGAATAATCTCTCTCGTTTTCTTTTTTTTACTGCAGAAGTATATGCTCCGGAAAATAAAGATGTGGTAAAGATATTCTCCTTTGAAAAAAAATATTTAGTAAGACGTGGTTATCGTGCCACAATCACACGTGCACTCAATGATTTTGTAATAAAAATCAGTAAGAATTATAGCAACGATAGTATAAACAGAAAGACCTGCACAATTGAAGACCTTCATAGAAATGTGCAGAGTGAATGGGCTGCTCTACCCATTATTCAACAAAATAGTTATTATGAAAACGGAATTTTCACAACATGGAAAGATTTCAGAGATGACAAACTCATTTCATGCAATGATTTCTATTTACAAGCGCAAGCTGACAGTACATATCGTATCAGGATTAATGGGGAGAGTGATGAGTATCAAAAATCGGACGGGCAAGTAAAGAACGTCTGGGCGGTCAGTTATGAAGGTAAATTATACATCCCCATCCTTGGAAAGTATTTTGTGCCACTGGAAAAAAAAGACAATACCTTTTATTTCTATATACCGCACTCTTTGCAGGATATGGTAGAGATTATTCCTCATTGGAATTTTTTTGAATTTGCTGCGATGGCTGACGGTGGTTCACAAATTGATCTTAGCGGTGTAAATGTAGGAGGGAAAGGAAGCGGACATGGAGGTGCACATGGTGGGGGTGGGCACGGAGGTGGACATGGAAATGTGGACGGCAGAGTGTTACTTATTTTGTTTGGTGTTGTCGTCGTTGTTGTCGTAACGGTTGCTGTGATAAAAGCAATCGAAAAAAATCATCAGAGAAAAAAAGAAGTTGAATTAATATCCCAGACTTACGCCGGTGAAAATTTTAGAAATTGTTTTATTGATATGGGAACAGGTGATATAATTTATCACTAAATTATTTCACGCAGAGGCGCAGAATACGCCGAGCAAAATTGTTATTCTCTGGGCTGTGTAATCACTATAATATCATCGGAGATTTTTTTTAAATTTTTCCGGATCACGACGGGCATCCCAGATCACTAACACATTAATAGTGTCCACAGTTTCTTCATAAACTATTAAATAATCTTTCACAACTTTTATTCGGACATTATCAATGTCTGTTGGTCTGCCTATTTGCGGAAATTCGCTGATAAGCTTAATAGCTTTTTTAAATAATTGATTTAATTTTTTACTTTAAGAAGTGGATTGATTTCTGTTATTCCAATAAGTCAGAATTTCTTTTCTATCACTCTGAGCTTGCGCAGACCAGATTATTTATTTAACCATTCATCGGTTTCTTTATTTGCTTCATCATTTGTCAGAAATTTCCCTTGTTTTATTTGCAGCCTGGATTCATTAACCTGACTTTTTTCTTCATCACTGAATTCATATTTTTCTATTTCGGCAGTTTCGAGATCAAGAAGCCGGCATGCTTCTTCAAGAAGATTTTCATTATCCGTCTTTTGAATTTTTTCAATCAAACGCTCTTTTAATTCACTTGTTGACATACTAATAATTTATACCCCAATTTACAAAATGTTTTTGGCGTTTTCTAATCTCCAGTTGGTATTATGCCGCTATTTTCGACCATCAGCATTACCGTTTTTTTAGGGGCGCGCGTGCGGTGCATCACGCCTTTGCTAATAGTAAATCCTTGATTTGGATTTAATTCCATGGTTTGATCTTCGAGATCAATAAGCAACTGGCCTTGCAGTACAAAGAAAAATTCATCATCGTTGTCGTGTTTGTGCCAATGATATTCTCCTTCAACAATGCCGATTCTTACAACACTTTCATTAACCTGCGTTAGTGTTTGGTTGAACCATTTGTCCTTGCATTCATTTACCATTTTATCAATATCCATTTTTTCCAAATGATCAAATTTGATATCGAGTTTTGTAACGTAAGGGAATTGTGTTTGCATTTTATTTTATGGTTATTTATGAGAATTAAAATACGAAACATTGTTGGCGGAGTTTGAAAATAATGATGAGAGGTTGGAATGTTGTGTTGATGTGATGTGTTGGTTTTGTAACTTAAACTTTTAATATTTTCAGCGACTCATTTTTTTCTGTTGTCTTGGTTCGTGTCCCCACGAACCAATATTAAAACACATCCATCAAGTGATTTAAAAACCCAAAACCATCAATCTCTGTTTCATAATATTTTGCTGATGAATAAAGATATTTAACAGGGCTATCAGTCAATTGCCAATGCTCAGCTAATTGGATTGTTATGAAGGTATTCAAGTTTTTGTATCGCTGTATTTTTTGATTGAGCTCAAATGCCAATGAATCTCGTTGCCAGAATTCATATTCTTTATTTGATGCGCTAACACGAAATTGCGAAAGCAATTTTGGGTTATTTGCTTGTAAATATTTTTTTCATGTGCTGTATATTTTAAAAAAGAATCTTGTGCTGTTTCTTCCATTTAACTCATTTGTCTGCCATATAAAATGAACGTGATTAGGCATGATTACAGAAGCATACACTGTAATTTTTTTTCTTGACGACAAATTGGAAAATGAATCGAGAATTATTTGTTTTGTTACATCTTCTGCCAGCAAATGATACCAATTGTTAATGGTCGCAGTCCAGAAAAAGATTTTACCAATCTCAATATAGGATTTTCGGTTTTGCTTAAAATAATTCATAATTAAAAATAATCAATTTCGGTTCGTGAGGACACGAACCGAGGCAACAGCCCAAAGCTTATAGCTCTCAACTTTGTAAACATATTTTTACTAACTTCCGATATAAAACCAAAACCTGCATGGCGATCCAACTCTTCAGAAAAAAATCTCTTTCTAAAATTATTGCAGATGCGGAATCCGGATTGGGTGATGCGCACACGCATAGCATGAAAAAAGTGCTTGGCGTGCGCGACCTAACGTTTATGGGTGTTGCAGCGGTGATCGGTGCGGGAATTTTTTCAACGATTGGAACAGCGGCGTATCACGGCGGGCCGGGCGTGATATTTTTATTTATGATCACTGCGGTTACCTGCGGTTTTACGGCGTTGTGTTATGCAGAGTTTGCGAGCCGCGTGCCGGTATCGGGCAGCGCTTATACATATTCTTATGTCACGTTCGGCGAGGTGATCGCGTGGATCATAGGCTGGGCACTGATCTTAGAGTATGCGATCGGGAATGTTGTGGTGGCAATTTCATGGAGCGCGTACTTCAATAATATTCTAAAAGCGATCGGAATTTATTTGCCGGACTGGCTCACCATCGGTCATCAAACGGCGAAGATGGCTTATGAAGAAGCGCTGAATGCGGGACATTCAGTTGCAAACCTTGTGTACACAAATGCTCCTGAAATTTTTGGAGTAAAATTTATTATTAATCTTCCGGCATTTATTATTGTCGGGTTGATAACGATCCTTGCATACATCGGAATTAATGAAAGTCGCAAGAGTGCAAATTTTATGGTGGGATTAAAAATAGTTGTGCTCACGTTTATTGCGGTGATCGGTTTCTGGTTAATTTTTTCTAACGGCACCACAGGAAACTGGAAACCTTTTTTGCCTGAAGGAATGGGCGGTGTGT
>DATHPY010000230.1:0-2685 GCA_035483315.1 Puia sp.
GCACGCATTGCAGATTACATTATTGCTATTGGAAATTATATCAGCATGCGAAACATTATTACGCAAAATGCCATCAATAAAATGCAAATCATTAATCAGTTGAATTACTGGAACAGAAAATGAAAAAGATAATACCCATAAAAAACATAGGAATCATATTTCTTTTTGCATTTGCTGCGTGTCAATCAAAACCTGCAGCAAATGAGAAAGAAGAAAAAAATGATGATTCGGTAAATGCCGGAACTCCTGTAACCGTTATTCATCCGCAAACCGGCGCAATGAATGAAACCGTTGAAGTAAATGCTGTCTCCTCTTTCTTATTAAAAACTTATGTGAAAGCTAACGTTAATGGTTACTTGCAAACAGTAAATGCACAACTTGGAAAATATGTTTCAAAAGGGCAGGATCTCTTTCTTATTAAAACAAAAGAAGCGCAGAGTTTGGGTAACACAGTTACTTCTCTCGATACTTCATTGCATTTCCAGGGATTGATTCACATAAAATCTCCCGGCAATGGTTACATAACACAATTAACTTATCAGCCGGGTGATTACGTTCAGGATAACGAACAGCTCGCTGTTATTACCGATACAAAAAGTTTTGTGTTTATTCTTGATCTGCCTTATGAATTAAAACCGTATTTGCAAAACAATCATAATGTCCAATTAAAACTTCCTGACGGAAATATATTAAACGGATATATTGATGCTGCTCTGCCAACTGTTGATGCTGCATCACAAACCCAGAGTTATGTTATCAAAGTAAATACGGACAAACAAATTCCGGAAAATTTAATTGCAAAAGTGAGTTTAATAAAGAAGGCGAAGAAAAATACTGTTTCTGTTCCAAAATCGGCAGTGCTGACAGATGAAACGCAAAGCGAATTCTGGATTATGAAACTTATTGATAGCGTAACCGCTGTTAAAATTCCGATACAAAAGGGAATAGAAACAAATAGCGCGGTAGAAATTCTTTCACCACCATTATCAGCAAATGACCAAATATTAATTACCGGCAATTATGGTTTGACAGACACAGCAAAAGTATCTGTTCAAAAATAACGTTCATGAACACACGTAATTTATTCTCAGCATATAAAAACCCGGTAACAGTCGTAATTGTTATTATTATTTTTGGTGGGTTATTTGCATACAGTAAAATGCAAACATCTCTTTTCCCAGAAATAACTTTTCCAAAAATTAAAATTATTGCAGATGCAGGTCAACAGCCTGTTAAAAAAATGATGATCACCGTAACACGCGAATTGGAAAATGCGGTGAAACAGGTTCCTGATCTGAAAATGATCCGCAGCACAACCAGTCGCGGCAGTTGTGAAATTTCTGCATTCATGAATTGGAATGCCAATATTGACGTGAGTGTGCAGCGAATCGAATCAAAGATCAGTGGAATAAAAAATGATCTCCCTCCGGATATTCATATCACTGTTGAGCGAATGAATCCTTCGATACTTCCGGTCATTGGTTATTCATTAGAAAGTAAAACACGAACGCCGATCGAAATGAAATTGCTTGCTGAATTTACGATCAAACCATTTCTTTCACAGGTGGAAGGTGTTTCTGAAATACGTGTCATTGGCGGAAAGACAAAAGAATATTGGCTTGTTCTTGACACAAAGAAAATGAGCACGCTTGGAATTACTCCTGATAATATCAACACCGCGCTTTCTCAAACAAATTTTATAAAATCGAACGGATATATCAGCGATTACCGGCTGTTATATTTAACAATTACTGACGCATCGGTAAATTCAAAAGATCAGTTGGAAAATATCGTCGTGAGTAATAATGGTAAAAGAATTGTTTTGCTAAAAGATATTGCCGATGTTCAAATTCAGGAAGCAAAAGAATATATAAAAATAAATGCCAACGGTCATGAAGGAATTTTGCTCGCAGTCATCAAGCAACCGAATGCAAATCTTATTGATGTATCCGATAAAATGCACACTCAACTTGAAAAGTTGAAAAAAATTCTCCCGAAAGATGTTTCCATTCAACCTTATTATGTGCAGGCAGGTTTTGTAAAAGATTCCATCAAAAGTGTTACAGACAGTTTATGGATCGGTCTTGCGTTGGCAATATTTGTGGCTATAATTTTTCTGCGCTCTTTCAAAGCAAGCGCAGTTATTCTTATCACCATTCCAGTTACGTTATTGCTCACGATCATTTGCATTTATGCATTTGGAGAAACGTTTAATATTATGACGCTTGGCGCAATGGCTGCAGCGATAGGATTGATCATTGATGATGCCATTGTTGTCGTCGAACAAATTCATAGAACGCATGAAGAAAACCCCGATGAGCCATCAGGAATTTTAGTTAAGAAAGCAATTCATTATTTATTTCCCGCGATGGTCGGATCGTCATTAAGCACGATCGTGATCTTTATTCCGTTCGCATTAATGACAGGTGTCGCCGGCGCTTATTTTAATGTGATGACAAACACCATGATCATTACATTAGTCTGTTCTTTTTTTGTTACGTGGATAGGCTTGCCCGTTATATATTTATTATTCTCGAAGCGGTCTACAGTCAACAGTCCACAACCGACAAAAGAAAAACCTCATTCAGTAAAAAGCCAGCGCTGGGTAAAATTTTTTATCACACGTCCTTATATCAGCATAATTATTTTACTCGGATTCGGTTTCACCATTTACTTTTTACTTCC